>JACRBO010000701.1 GCA_016219235.1 Chloroflexota bacterium | reverse complement strand
GGGTCTGCACTACAGGCTGTGTTTGGAGCGATTATAAGGGTGAGCGTAGCGACTGTCAACGCGAATGTCGTAGTGCCGTCATCAACTGCGCAGCCGTCGTCGTCCAACTGAACCGCGCCGCCTGAATCAAGCCGCGTTGACGCAATTCGGCCCGCAAGCCGGCATCAGACACAACTCGCTCGAGAGCGGCGGCCAGTTGATCGACACTCAGTGGATCAATCGTAATGGCCGCCTCGCCTACGGCTTCCGGTAAAGCCGTGGCGTTGCTGGCGATCACGGGCGTGCCGCACGCCATCGCTTCGACGGGCGGCAGGCCAAAGCCTTCGTAGAGTGATGGATACACCAGCACCTGCGCGCCCCGATAGAGCGCAGGCAAATGGGCGGCCTGTACCCGACCGATCAGCTGCACCCCGGCGGCTTGCGCGCGTATCCGCAGCTCGTCACTGCCCCAGCGCTCCAGGCCGGCCCAGACCAGCACGGGCACATCGCTGCGCCGGGCGCGCAACTGTTCATACCCGGTCAGTAAGCGCGACAAATTCTTGCGCGGATGGATATTGCCAACGGCTAAAATGTACGGCTGCGTCACGCCATATGTCGAGCGTGCTGTTTCATCGTTGCCATCGTCGATTGCGCCAAAGGCACGCTCGATGCCGGGATAGATCACCGTCGTTTTGCATGCCGCCCACGGGTAAAAGCGCTCGATTTCACGGCGGGTGAATTCAGACAACGCGACGACCACTTCGGCGCGACGCATGGCCAGACCGACGAGCGCCCGCATGTACAGTGCGATGGATGGCGGGAAGTAATCGGGGTGGGCGCGGAACGATAGATCGTGAATCAGCACGGCGGCCCTGCAGGGCACGTGTGGCGGCAGCAGAAATGTGGACACGTACCAATCGGGTTGCGCGCGGCGAACGGCCTGAGTTTGCTGCCACAGGTATGACGGCCAACGCCGATACGGGCCGGTGTCGACCACGCGGAACCGATCGGATGGGGCAACGGCCGATAGATCGTTCACCCCTTCACGGCACGCGATCAACGAAAAGCGATCGTCATTCACGGGCAGTGATCGCAAGCCATCGATCAGACCGAGTAGATAGGATTCATTGCCGCCGCGTTGGCGGCCGATGTCGGTAGCGTTAAGAGCGAGGTGCATAGGTGCGCCGGTCGAGCAAGTCAGTGTAGATATTATACGTGAGTTGCACAATTCGATCCCACGTATACTGCTGCTCAACTTTAGCACGACCGGCCTGCCCGAGTTGGGCGGCCAGCGAGGGGGTGGCGAGGAGGTGAGCAATGGTGGCGGCCAGTTCGTCCACGTTGCCGAAATGAACCAATTGCCCGTCGCGGCCGTCCGCAATCACATCGGGAACGCCGCCCGCGCGCGCGCCGATGACGGGCTTGCGATAAGCCCAGGCTTCCAGATAGACGATGCCAAACGAATCGATGCGCGAGGGTAAGGCAAATATATCGGTGGCGGCTAACAGGTCCTGCTTATCCTGACCGGTGACTGGCCCCAGCCGCAGGACGCGCTGTTGAGTGGCCGGGGACAAGCGATTGTAGAACGTATTGAACTCGTCGACGGGTTGCCCCGCGATGACCAGGTGCGCGGCTTGATTTTGAGCCCACAATTTCTCCAGCGCCTGCACCAGCTGAAAACTGCCTTTGTCGTAAGTGACCACGCCCAGAAAAGTCACGATAGGCCCGGTCAGTTGATGTCGTGCCCGAAAGCGGGCGGCATCACCGCCGGTTAGCTTTTCCAGATCAACGCCCATACCGTGGCGATGCAATCGATCGTCGCGCACGCCCAATTGCGCCAGCGCGCGTCGTTCAATGTCGGTCTGCACGATGACGGCATCGGCGTCGCGCAGCACTTCCAACTGATGCGGCATGACGTAGTTGATCAGCACATCGGCGTGGCCTTCTTCGCCTACGTGCACGAAGGGTGTCATGACAAACGGGTGCGCGTGTTGCCGGGCATAGCGCCACGCGGCGATCGGCGGCCATTCCAGCGCGATGTTGATGCCGTGTACCAGATCGATCGTGTTGGGCAGTTGCTCCAGGGTACGCGGCAGATCGGGCACACCCGGCATGCGCGATGCCAGTCGGCGCAGGATCGGGCGCGTGTCCAGCGGCAGTCGGGCGATCAATGTGGCTAATCGCCGCAGGCCGTAGAACGACAGCGGGGCTAAAGGCAAATGGCTGACACGACAGCGCGTCACCGCTGCGCCGTTCATCACTTCAGAGCCGGGCGAGATGTGCCGCTTGCGAGGGTCCCAGAAAAACTCAACTTCGCCCGCGTTGGTCGTCACAAGGGTGACGGTGGACAAATCGCGGGCGAAGCGTTCGGCAAGAGTTTGAGTGTAGACTTCGGCGCCGCCAATAAACGGCGGATAAGCGGCGTTGACTAACAACAGGTTTGCGTCAAGGCTCAACGCTTCACCATGGGCAGAAAGACGTGGGACAGGTCGGCCACGCGCAGTTGCACGGGCACGCTGGCGTTGCCATTGATGATCGTGCCGCCGCCAACAGGGGTGGCTGTGAAAACGATATTGCCCAGATTGTAAGTGCCTACGCCATTATACTGACTGGAAGGGACCGTGACGATCACCGTGGCCTCGCTTGTCACTGTGCCGCTCGATGGCGAAATGGTTACTCCGGCGGGCACGGTCGCCGTCCAGGTGAAGGCACCGCCGCCGGTGTTGATGATCTGCACAGCAACACGCTTGTTATCATCATCGTCCACATCATGCAGCGCCAGCACCGAATTGGGATTGACCGTTTGCTTCGGCGGCAGCGGAATAGTTCCCGTATGAGCGGCATCGTGATGGAACATGGGCCAGGGGCGTGCACCGTTAGCTTGATCGGTCCACACGTAGATTCCGCCGCGCGTTGGATTGTTCGTGTCATAACCGCCGGCAATGACCACCTCGGCTTTCCCATTGCCATCAAGGTCACCAATAGCCGGAGAACCGTGCACTGAGTACTTCGCCCAGAAGCTGCGGGTAGTAGTCGGAGCTACACTGCGAACACAAGCGGGATTCGCATTGCTTTGGATCGGGTTTGAGTAGTCCGTATAATAGGTACCATCGTGATTGAGAATTGAAACTTCCCAGGCATGGCTAAACAACACTTCCAGATGACCATCGCCATCAATATCGGCTAGTGTCGGTGATGAATCAACCGGCCAGGAATAGCCCCACATGTCGCAGGCTTGCACCCGAAATAATTGCTGGCCGGTCCGGCCGTTCCAGGCGTAAAACTCGCCGCCATTAGCGCCCCAATCACCGACGTAGGCCCCAATCGCCACATCCGCCGAGCCGTCGCCATTCAAGTCGCCAATCGCTGGCGAGGCAAACACGCGTCCGTTGGTGGGGCTGCGCCACTTCACACTCAGGCGTTCGCGCGGGCTGGGCCGGCTGAGATCAATTTCGTAGGCGGTCACATAATAGCCGACGCCTGGCAAATGTGTGCCCGTGCCGACGACGATTTCATACCGCTGATCATTGTCGATGTCCGCGACTGCCGGCGAGGAGTAAATGCGCTGGTCGAGCCAAGTCAATGCCAGTACCGTGCCTTGCCCGTTTAGAATATACACATACCCGCCGCTGGCATCGCCGTACATATTGCCCGCGGTGATGTCCGCACCGGTGATGATTTCCAACACCTGATCGCCGTTCACATCGGCCAGCGCCGGTGACGACCAGATTGTGTCTTCGTTGTAGAAGCCGTGTCCGCCGCAATAGGTCTCCGGATAAACACCCGGTAAGTTGCCCCAGATTGGCAGGCCGTTTCGATCGAGCGCATAAATGCATTGATCCCACGCCCCAAATACCACTTCCGGCCAGCCATCGCCAGTAATGTCACCCACTGCCGGTGAGGCAAACACGCCGTCGTTCCAGCCGTTTTGCTGGTGATCCAACCAATCTTGAGTATCGAATGACCAAACTTCCGTGCCCTTAGACCAGCCCGAACCATCCTGACCGTGTAACGCCACGACCCCGCCATCCCAGCAAGTTGAGCTAGTGGCGATGCCGCCCAGGCCGACGATTACTTCGAGCTTGCCGTCTTTGTTCAGGTCGGCCACCGTTGGCGAAGAATTGACCGGCGCCTGAACGCGAGTCTGCCAATAGAGTTGGCCAGTGGATTTGTATACGTAGACCCAGCCATCGCAATCTTGAGTGCCGTCAACTGTCAGCGCTCGCCCGCCAACGACGATCTCCTGTTTCCCGTCGCCATCCAAATCGGCCAGGGTCGGGGAGGAGAGGTCAACAGGCGCCCCCGCCAGCATCACTGGAAAGCCAGGTTGCAACGGCGGGTTATTGGTGTAATGGGCCTGCGATACGGGCGTGGGCAGGCCGGCCAAGACGGTCACCACGGCTACAAGCACCGTCAGCAGCTGGCGGTCCGCCATTGGTCCGCGTTTGATTTTATAGGTTAGTGAGGTGTCTAAATTTTTCCTGTTCATGCCTTTATTGTAAGAACTCTCACCAGTCCATCCTATAGTCCTAAGGTACCGAAACCCCACCTTAGCACGAAAAACCAACACACTCCCAACGTTGCGCCAACACAATTGTCACTAAATCCGCACGTTCTGCAGGCACGTGCGCAAGTGCGCCGCCACGTGTTCATGGCTGAAATCACCCAACCGCTGCCGCTGAATTTCGATTAAGCGCGCTCGCACAGTCCGATCAGTGTGTACTAACTCGATCGCTTCACTCACCACGTCGCACCGCTTGTCGTCTAATTGTAATCCTGCTTCGCCCAACGCATAGGGCACGCCCGTTGATTTGAATGCGATCACCGGCACATCAAAGGCCATCGCCTCTAGCAGCGGCACACAAAAGCCTTCGTGTTCGCTAAGGCAGACAAACACGGTCGCGGTCTGATAGTATCCGCCCAGCCCTTCACGCGGCCCGATCGATCCGGCCAGCTCGACGTTCCGCACGCCCAACACACCGATCAACGTTTGCAATTCCAGCCGATACCCCGGCGCATTGGTCTCACCGCCGACCAGCAGCAGGCCCGCGTTTGGATCGATCAGCCGTTGATAATAGTTCAGCACTCGAACTAGATCAGCCTGGCATTTGTTCGGCACCAGTCGTCCCACAAACAGCACGTTCACCCGATTCGACACGTACCGTTGGGCCACCTCGCGCCCGATCGGGCTTTGCGCCGAAGCGCGAAGTTCGTCAAAGGTCACAAAGTACGGCAGCACATCCACTCGCGCAAAGCCGCGCGCCAGCATCTCCTGCCGATTATACTCCGAGGCAGCCAGCGCATACGGTGCGCGCTTGAAGAGTTCCAGCTCGCGTTGGCCTTGATCGAGCAGCCGAGCCAATTCCGTGTTATACCCGCGGAAGAATTCCGGTGGTGTCACGTTGTGATAATACGGCACGACACGCTCGGACAGATTCAATACTTGCGCCGTCAGCAACGAACCGATACTATAGTGAAAGATGACGGCCTGATTTGCCCGGCTGCGATACTGCGTAACATCCAGCCCTGGATCGGCCCAGCGTCGGTCGCGAATCTGCGTGTAAATTTGCGACTCGTAGCCCCACTGCCGCAGCTGCGCCCGGATACGATCGGCTTGATTGCCCAGCGCGTCCGCGTATAGAAACGCCGGCATGATTTGATGGATCACTCCCCGCGTCATGGTTCACCCTGCCATGCTCGCAAGACTCGCCGGAAACGATCGATCACGCCGGGCCACGCGTATTCGCGCTGCACGTACGCGCGCCCCTGCTGCCCGAGCTGCGCACGCTCTGTGGGATGTGCCAACAGCCAATCGAGTGCGCCCGCGAATTCATCGAACGTGGCGTAATATAAACCGCCGTGACTACGTCGCACGTGATCGCGCGTCACGTCGCAATCGCCATGCGCCAGCACCGGCCGGCCGGCTAACCACGCCTCCATCAGCACGATCGAGAAACTCTCCCACAGCGACGGTTGACAGACGACAGTCGCCGCTGCGAATGCATCGCGTTTATCCTCATCACTCACGAATCCCAACGTCACGATGTCCGATCGGGCGGGCGGCTTTAGCGGCCCGCCGCCCAGCAGCACCAGCTTCAAATCACGCGAGCGCTGATGTTGATAATCGCTGAAGAAGCTGAAAAGTTCCAGCAAATTCTTGGTGCTGTCGAAGCGCCCCGCATACAAGATAAACGGCCCACTGATGCCAAACTTCTGCCTGAATCGTTCGGCCTGGCCGGTGAAGTCGTCCACACCCAGGCCAATGACCTCGGCGCGCGGCTGGCGGATACCCAGCCGACCCAGCGCCAACTGTCTTTCAGGCTCGGTAATGAAGAGCAGGCCGCGACACGCCTCCAGCATCAAGCGCACTTGTAGAAAATGCGCAAACGGTTCGTCGTGCAGACACGGCCAGATCACATTGCGCTCCGGCCAGAGCGACGTGCCATACAACGTCGGGCCGAACAGATACGGCACAAAGATCAGATGATCGTATTCCGGGCCATGCTGCGCAAGATAAGCGTACAAGTCAGGGCTGTGCGCGCTGTGCTCGATCCAGGCGTATTCGTCGTCGCGCGTGGCGGGCTGCTGTGTGCCAAACTGAAATTGCAGCTGACGAAAGCGCGCCGCATCGCGAAAGCGATGATCGATCGGAAAGCGTTGCACCCGCACGCCGTCGAGTATGGCCGCGCCCGCCGGCAGTTCATTGCGCCACGTGTCCAGGTTGATCGCGCACGTGGTTAAGACGTCAACTTCAAACTCCGGGCGAGGTAAATGGGCCGCCAGTTCGCGGGCCAGCGTCTCAGCGCCGCCCAGCACTTCGCGCCCGTAGCGTGCCACGATGATGGCTAGTTTCATGGCCCGCGTTCCAACTTGTCGAGCCGCGCGTGCAGCTCGGCCACTTCGCGGCGCAGCGTCTCGGTCTCGGCCGTCTTCACTTCCAGGTCGGCCATCAACACCGACCACGCCCGCGCCTCATAGGCATTCACCCGCGACTGTTGCCGCGCCAGCATGTTGACGTAGTAGATCACTAATTGATGCAAGGCCAACCGCATGCGCTGCACCAGTGAACCGATCAACGGCACGCGCGAGGTCGTCAACGATAGGCCCACACCGATCTGTTCGCCGCTCACGCTCAAGCGGCGCAGTTCATAATACAACTCGGCATTGAAGCGCGTAGGTCGATCGGGCGTGAAGCGGCCCTCAGCCAGCGCATCAAAATCCAGCCCTTGCGCTTCGGCCTGCGCTCGTCGCTGTTGAATGCGCGTCCGAATCTCGCGCATAATCGCTTCGGCATCAATCGCGGGCGTGGGTTCGTCGCTGCTCATTTCACCGCCTCCACCGTCGTCAACGTCAAATCATACACCGGTCGCACCACTGCCGCCGGGAAATGCTCGTACGACGCTTCCAGCTGCGGCCACTCAAACCGCATCGCACCCGACGGGCGGCACTGCCAGCGCGCGCACAACTGATTGGACGCCAGTGGTCCGCCGACGATTACAACCGTTCGATCGGCGAACAGCCAGCCCGCTACCAGCACATCCAGCCGCTTCGCGTCAATCCGATCTTCCTGCAGATCCAGTACGGTATGTCCATCCAGGTACGCCAGCGGCGTGCCAAATAGCGCGGTCACGCCTACCACGCCGCGATCATCAAACAGCACGATCGCGTCCGGCGGAATCTGGGCGGAGAAGGCGCGATATTGATCCAGCCCGCCCGCATAATCGATCTGCGCATTCGACACGTGGCCCGCGTCGATCAACAGTGCGATCGTGATGATACCCAAGCCGATCGCACTCACGCGCCCGATCGGCTTCCAGTCCGCCAATCGTTCCAGCGCATAGGCTGCGCCTAGGGCCAGCATGGGGAACACGGCCGGCATATAGCGCCGCATGACGTAAATGTGATGCGGGTTGTTATACGTCTTGTAAGTGTAGAGCAGCGTGAAAAACAGGCCAACGCCCAACAGCGCCCACGTCCGCTCTGAAGTACGTTCGCGCACCAGCAGCGCGCAGCCGATAACGCTCAAGAGTAAGCCTAATGGCGAGAGGTACCAGCCCAGACGTACCATATTCAGCGGCTCAACATCGGGGATGGTACTCTCGGCGTACCAGTAGTTGATCTGCTTGGTCGCGTCGGCACTCAGCGGCCGGATGAAATAGGCGTAGGCCGCCAGCAGCACCAACCCGATCGCCGCCAACGTCAGGGCCACGCGCCACCACGGTTCGATGCGGCGTACCCAATCGGACCGGGCGCCCACCCGCCGATCGAGTACCAGGAAGGCCGCCACGGTCACGATCAAGCCGCCGATCAAGATCGGCATGGGGATCGGTGGTTTAATACCGCCGAAATAGGTGTTGTAAAAGTACGGCCAACTTTGCCACACCGCGTGAATGAGCGAGTGTGCCGTCAATGCTAGCAACGGTCCAGCAAACAGCCAGAAACGCCGATCGAGTTGGCGGCGCAGCCGCAAGTACGCGGCATAGATCAGAGGCACGGCCAACAAAAAGTACATATCGATGCGCACCAGCATCACCTGGCCCAGCGCCATGCCAGCTAGAACGGCCGCCCAGCCCTCGCGCGTACGCGCGTGTCGCGCCAGCCCGTACAGCGCGGCAAACAACAAGAACTGGGTCAACGTCTCGGCGGTAGGGTAGCGCGCAAACCAGATCTGCGTTGAGGTGATAGCCAGCAAACCCGCTGCCAATGCCGCCAATCGTACGCGCCCAAACGCCTCGCGCACGGCAAAATATACCGCCAGCACGCCCAATAAACCCCACAACGGCGTCAGGTTCAGGCTGCCCGCCAGGCCGCGCAGGCCATAGGCCACAGCCAGCCACACCGGATGCAACGGATAAAACTGTGGCGTGATTTGACCGGCGTTGTCGTCGGCGATGTAGAAGCCGGGCAAGTGATAATAACGTGGCAGTTGATTAGGCGGTTGCGGACGGAACAACTGCTCGATGTCGTCGGGCGGCAGCGCCGCCAGGTCAGGATTGTTCAGTATCAATCCGCCCGATCGGCTGATCGTGGCCCCCAAGTTGATGTACACGCCTGCGTCCGCGCCGCCAAAGATAAACTCGTGCGAGCGAAAGTACAACGCGACCATTAAGCCAATCAACGCGATCAAGAACGCAGATTCGAGGCGCGGCGTCCGTTCCAACTGCACCGTCAGGCCGCGTCGTTTGGCGCGCCATGCACCGGCGGCTCCGACGAGGAGGCCCAGCACCACGATGGCTTCCGCGCGAAAGACGCCCAATTCCGTTGCCGCGGTTGCTACCCAGCCCAGTAGCAACACGCCGAAGACCAGGCTGACGAAGATCGCCGTGGCCGCATCGAGCGTGGTGCGCTTGATCGGCAAGAGGTGGAGCAGGCCGAAGCCTGTCCATAGGCACAAAGCTGGTAATACGATCAAGCTGGTCAGCATCTTAGGCGGCAATTACGGATTAGCAGGCATTGCCATACGCCGGGCAAACTCCATTGTTTCCCGGGCAATTTGATCCAGCCGGTAGCTGGCTTCGATGACGTGTTGGCCGTTGGTGCTAATGAGTTGGCGGAAATCAGGTTGAGCGGCCAGGGTTTTTAGCAAAGCGGCCAGAGTCGGGGCCTGATAGCTATCTGGTACGATTTTAATGCAGGCCCCCAACGGTAACTCGGCCAGCGGTTCGATGTCGGAGACGATCGTGCAAATGCCCAGCCCCATCAACCTGATCGGCGTATAGGGCGTGCCGCCGATATGCGGGTAACGCAAATGAATGCCGACATCCAGGGCCAGCATATAACGCACAAATTGCCAGGGCGGCATCCAGCCGGTGATGATGACCTGCTCTTCCAGGCCCATGTCGCGAATTTGCTGCCGCAGATCGTAACCTTCGATCGGCGCGCCGCCAAGCAGATACTTTGAATTGGGATGTTCACGCACCAGCTGGGCAAACGCAGTCAGGCATGCATCCAGATGTTTGCTAGGCACAAAAATACCGAATGAGCCAATAATCAGCTGGTCGCTCCAGCCCAACTCTGTGCGTATCTTCTCGCGCGCGACGGGCAGATCGAGTTCGGAGAAACCCGGCGGCATAAAAAACGGATACGGCAGGCAAGCCACGTTTGCGGCCGGGCGCTTGGCCAGAATCCGACTGCGTGCATACTGGTTCTGCACGATGACACCCAGACTCCGATCGACGACGCCCTCAAAAAGTGGATAGTCCAGGATCGCAAACTCGCCCAGTCCGGCTTGAATCTGAGTGATGAGGTGCTGATCACGCACGCCATAGGCATGCTCTAGCTCGTCCAGATACCGCGCCAGATTATTCTGTTGTAGCGCGCTCTGCAAGATACAGCGGTGCAAGACCAGGTCGTTCAGGATTACGATGCCTGGGTGCCGCTCGATCAGCCCAAGCATGTAGCCGTGATAGTCGGCGTGATCGCCCATCGAGTAGAGGCAGAGATCGTATTGATCGGCCTGTGCTTCAAAGGCGCGATAGTGCTCGACGCGGAATTGCTGGTTGATGACGGGATTATCGGGCGACAGATTATCACCAATGAAGAGATCGACTGTAACGCCGGGTTGACGAGCCAAGCCCACCGCCAACCCTTCGCCATAATCGGCCAGAGCAGATCGCTGCGGTGAAAGTGGCGTAAAGAAGGCAAAGCGCATGGCTATTTTCCTGCCAGGGTTCGCTCAAGCGCAGCCAGCTGTTCAGTCATGGCGGACAGCCGTGCTTGCTGCTCGGCACGAACGCCCTGCAGATCGCTCAAGATGGCTTGAATCGCGCGGAGCGTCGCCAGGTTAAACTCATTCTGCTGGCTGACGATCGGCTTGATGTACCAGCGCAGCAGACGCCGTATGATCTTATGGTACAACGCGGCGGCTTTGGGCAGCAGACCGGGTGGCCAATTGATGTCCCAATGCTCCCGGACAATCATGTGGCGCTGAATATCGTAGAAGGCGGCCGCGGCCGCCGGCGGAATATCAGCGCCAGACAGATTGCTGGCGTGCCGGCGGCGTGCTTCGCTAATAATCTGGCGCAGCTGTTGCGCGGCCGATTCAATACGGGTGTCAGATTGTGGATATGCATTTGCTTCTAGGTGATTCATCGTCACGTGTGCCTTATTCGATCAATCGTCAGGGTTGCTTTCAATTCAGCGAGGTGCTGTCGGAGGCCATCATTACCAGATTAGCTCACTTAAGCGTATTGGATAGATCATCTGGTTTTACAAACAGGCGTCAGAAGCATGATCACCGATACCAAATCGGCCAAGAGGTTTAGCGCTAACCGCATGATTACGGCGATAGCCTTTTTAATATATTTCGGCAGATTACTTGGAGGCATTGTCTGGCTAATCCGACCTATCCACCGCGGCGACCGTCGAGCGTGTAATGTCAGTCATTATTTGAAACAACTCCTGCTGCAACTGTATCACTGCTCGCAGTTCGCCGACAATTTGCCGATTGACCTGCACCTGTCGTTCGACCATCCGATCGAGATAGGGCTCGCGCAGATGCGAGGTGGCGTTCCGACGCACCCATGCAATCACTTTACCAAAAACCGGCACATTTGATCGGATAGTGTAGCTATGCAGCATGACATCAGCTTGCTGATTTAGTGCCTTCAATCGCTCAGTCGCCGCCAGCAATCGATCGTCAATAGTCTGCATCAACTGTTGTTGGCCGTGAAACTCGCGCCACGTTTGATTGGCCTCAAGCCGAACATTGGCGTCAGAATCATGGCGCAGGTCGTTAAGCGCTTGCATGACGCGCAATTCAAGTGCTATACGCTTGTCGGCCTTGCGCAAGGCACGGGCAACGTAAGCACGATTGTCTGCATTTGAGCTAACGCATTCCTCAAGTGTTTTAACAATGATTTGCTCATGCGTCATTGGCGATCCCTGCCGCCAGTTCTTTAAGGCATCAGGCCGACGCTTAAAGGCGATATAATCGACCAGGCACTCTGGCTGAAAGTCACCCGCCTCGACTGGCCTCAATTCGCCCTGCTCCGGGTTGTAAACCGAGTAGCCGTAAGTGGTCAATAAGCCAATTAAGCTCTGCGGTGTTTCCTGAAAGAAATTGAGTGTATGCCCGTTAGATTCGAACAAAACCAGGGGCGCGTCATCGCGCAACAGCAGTTGTTCCATACCGTGCAGCGCTGTCACCTCTGAGCCTTCGACATCCAATTTCATATAGTCAATGTGCGTCCAGCCAGCCTCGGCCACTAGTGAAGTGAGGGTCGTCGCCTTCACGGTGATGGTCGGCGATGAGTTCAGCGCATTTGCCACAAAGCCGAATGGCCCTCCCTCTACAAACTCCAACTCGCCCGCTCGGTCACTTGCCGCCACGTTAAACACTTGCATTTGATCAAAGTGATTGCGCTGGATACTGGCACTTAGCAGAGTCGCATTAGCGAGTGAAGCTTCGACTGCCAGTACATTACAACCCAATGCTGCCGCTGCGAGCGAAAACGTGCCAATATGCGCGCCCACATCCAGAACGTTCGCACCCGATCGCAGCAAGGGAAACAGCACTCGAAAAGGTTCGGGAAAGAAATAGGCTTGATTCCCGATGGCTTGGCCAATGGGATCATGGTGATCTTGCCATACGGCAATATCGAATGATATCTGAGGGTTAACGCGCAGTGGGTGATAGGTGATTGTTGCCATTTTACCTCGCCAATTATTTGAAATAGATGCTCACGCACAAGATAGTCCTAGCTGAACCAATGCAGTTTTCAACACCACTTCTGCCGCCTGCGGCCCCAATTCCTGCAGGCGTTCGGTTTGACGCTGGAGCACACGCGCCCGCAAGGCCGTATCCGAGACAAGCAGGTGCGCCATTTCGGCGACGGGGGCGTAACCGAGTTCAGAGAACAACACGCCGGCGGTGCCCAATGTTTCCGGCACCGCCGCCGCCCGCCGCGCCAATACCGGCACACCAAAATACATGCTCTCAACTAGCGGCACACAAAAGCCCTCGTGTTGGCTGGCGCAGACGTAGAGATCGGCGGCTTGATAGTAGGCTGCTAGATCGACATCCGCCACCCGCCCGGTAAACTTCACGCGATCGAACAAGTCCAGCTCGGCAATCAGCTCATTCAAGGCCGCGTCATATGTGCGGATATAACGTGAGCCGACAATAGACAACCGCGACTGCGGATTGATGGCGCGATTGTAAACGGCAAACAGCCGAATGACATCTTCGAGCATTTTGTTCGGCACAACCCGACCGACCGTCAGCCAATTGACGACGCCCGGTTCGCGCAAGGTCGCGCGCAGCGCGTCGCTTGATGACCGCGCTTCAACTTTAGGCTGTGTCCAAAAGATCGGCAATACGCCGGTCCGATCGGCGTTGAAACCCGCGTCAATCAACTCCTGCCGATTGAACTCAGAGTCGCCCAGCGCGAGATCGCATTGGTTGAGTGTCCGCAGCGCCCGTCGGCCGGTCTCGCAGGCCAGCGCTTGATCGTCATCCCAGCCCCGGAAGAATTCAGGCGGCGTAATGTTGTGATAGATCACAATCCGCCGCCCGCGCGCCGCACGGCACAGGCGCAGATTGGGGCTGTAAATTGAGTAGTGATAAATCAGCAGATCGTCGGTGGCGTT
>JACRBO010000700.1 GCA_016219235.1 Chloroflexota bacterium | reverse complement strand
GCTGGCGGTGGTCGATCGCATCACGGTGCTGCGCGGCGGGCGCGTGGTCGGCGAGACCAAACCGTCGCAGACCGACGAGAACGGCTTAGCCCCGATGAGGGTCGGGCGCGAAGTGAATTTGACCGTGGAAAAAGGCCCGGCGAAACCCAAAGACGTCGTGCTCATGGTTGAAGGACTGCAGGTGAAAGATCGCCGCGATCAAGAAGCGGTGGTCGGCGCGTCGTTTGAGGTGCGCGCGGGCGAAGTGCTGGGTATCGCGGGCGTGCAGGGCAACGGCCAGACCGAATTAGTGGAAGCCCTGACCGGCCTGGCCCACACGACCGGCGGCAAAGTCACGCTCGACGGTCACGATGTCACCGGGGCCTCGCCGCGCAAGATGATCAGCAGCGGCATCGCGCACGTGCCGGAAGATCGTCATCAGTTCGGCATGGTGCTCAGTTATCCCGTCGCCGACAATCTGGTGCTGTGCAGCTACTTCCAACCGCCGTCTGCGCGCGGCCTGATGATGAACGACACGGCGATTGAATCTAACGCCAGGAAATTGGTGACCGAGTACGACATCCGCACGCCCAGCGTCTATACGCTGGGGCAGGCGCTATCCGGCGGCAACCAGCAAAAGGTCGTCGTGGCGCGCGAATTCTCGCGCCCGATCAAACTGCTCATCGTGGCGCAGCCGACGCGCGGTCTGGACGTGGGTTCGATCGAGTTCATCCACAAGCGCATCATCGAGCAGCGCGATGCGGGCGTCGCGGTACTGCTCGTCTCGGCCGAACTGGACGAGATCATGGCGCTGTCCGATCGGATCGCGGTAATGTATCGGGGCAAGGTCGTGGCGACGGTGGATGCCAAAGCAGCCACGCGCGAGCAGTTGGGCCTGCTGATGGCCGGTGTGCCGGTAGAGCAAGCGCTGGCGCAAGCCTGATATCTCGACTAGAAAACAGACCTCGATCGGGTCGTACACCGATCGAGGTCTGTTTATTTTTGGAGCAATTCGCGCTTAACCGATCTTCAACACCGATCGCAAGATATAGAGGGCGGCCAGCGCGACAATCACCAAACAGCCCAGTTGAAAAACGAAGTGGACGGTGCGAAACAGCGTGCGAAACAAGAAGAACGCCAGCAGACCGACGATGACGGCGATCAAGATCATGATCGGATCGGCAGTGGCCAGCAGTTGTCCAAAATCAGGTAATTGCATCTCTGTCTCCCTGGGTGAGAAAGATGGCAGCAGAAACCCGCGCTCACAACCGGCCCCGTCTACCCGAAGAGGAGTTTGGTCAAGAGCCAATACGCGCCATAGGTGAGCAGCCCCAGCGCAACCAGCGATAGCAGGCCATTCAGCCGCACCGCCATGCGAATGAAATACAAGGCGGCAATAGCGATGATAAAAGCCACGGCAATGCGGATCGGTTGTTGAGCGAGCACTTGCTGAAGAGTAGTTGCTATCATAGATCCTCCCTCGACTGTCCAAGCAATCGTCGTTATTCCAGTTGGCCCGCCATCATATCCACCAGATCGGCGCGGCTGACAATGCCGATCAAGCGGCCGCTGTCATCCACGACCGGCACGGGATTGACGCGCTGTTTGACCATCAACTCCGCCAGCATCTCCACCTCGGCATCCGGCCCAATGGTCGTCACCTTCTCGGTCATCACATCGCGCGCCTCGGTGCCCAGCATGTGCTTCAAGCGATCGCGCAGGTGACCGGGCCGCTCCAGCGGAATGCGCCCCCAGTCCAGCACCTCGATAAAGCGCGGCATTTCCAGCCGCGTATTCCGCACGATCAAATCCAGTTCGGTGATGATGCCGATCACGTGCTGCCGGTCGTCGACGACGGGCACGCCGCTGATGTCGCGCTGGCCCAGCAGTTTAGCCACATCATTAACGGATGTGTCCGCTTTCACGGTCAACACGGTCTCGGTCATGATGTCGCGCACTTTCATGTTAGCCTCCCGTTTTGAACCACAATTTGTCCGCGCTTGATTACCGTATCAACCAGATTCGTGCCATAGCGATAACCGATCTCACGATAGTTCGATACAGCCATCATCAACACGTCGGCCTGTTTCCCAATCTCGATTGACCCGATCGATCCTCCGCGCCCGATGGCATGCGCAGCGTTAATCGTCGCTGCGGCCAACGCCTGGGCTTGCGTGAGTTGCAAATAGCGGCACGCCAGCGCCACGATGAATTGCAGGCTTTCGTTCCACGTCGTGCCGGGATTAAGATCGGTCGCAATCGCCAACGCCCCGCCTGCGGCCAGAATCGCTTTGGCCGGAGTGTAATCTTTGTGCGCCAGGCCAAACGGCGTACCGGGCAAACTCACCGCGATGGTGCTGCTGCGCCCCAACAATTCCACTTCGTCTGGCGGCGTGGTCACGACGTGATCGACGCTGGTCACACCTAGCTCCACGCCCAGGCGTGTGCCGTGCAGCGGCTCGAACTCATCGACGTGAATTTTGAGGGCAAAACCGAGTTCTTTAGCACGTTCCAAAATCCGCCGCGTTTGATCGAGATTGAATGCGCCGTCTTCGCAGAACACATCGCAAAAGGCAGATGCAGGATGCGGGGTGCGGGATGCAACAGCAGGCAGCATCTCGCGGATGACGAGATTGGTGTAGGCGTCCTCGCGGCCTTTGTATTCTGCCGGAATCGCGTGCGCGCCGAGGAACGTGGGCACAAGGTCGATCGCGTGTGCTTGATCGAGATGCTCAATCGCGTCGAGCATCTTGAGTTCAGTCGCGGTGTCCAGGCCATAACCCGTTTTGGCTTCGGCTGTGGTTGTGCCATATAACAGCATTTGATCAAGTCGCGCGTGAGTCTGCGCAATCAACTGATCGAGGCTGGCCGTGCGCGTCGCGCGCACGGTGGACATGATGCCGCCGCCCGCATTCATGATCTGCATGTACGTCGTACCCGCGATGCGCTGCTCAAATTCGTTGGCACGATCGCCCGCAAAGACCACATGCGTGTGCGGATCGACAAAGCCGGGCATAACCACGCGTCCACGCGCATCGATGGTGTGCGCAGTTGTGTACTTTTCGAGCAGATCGCTCGTCGAGCCAAGATCGACAATCGAATTGCCCGACACCGCCACTGCGCCGTCTTCAATCAGGCCGAGGTCGCCCAGGCGATCGCCACGTTGCGGACCGTTCGCGTGTGAGGGGACAGTCAACAACTGCGAAGCGTGGGTGATGAGGAGATCGACGTTCATGCCGTGATCATAGCACAAAACAAAACCCGGCGAGAATTCGCCGGGCGGTGCGCCCCTGGCAGGACTTGAACCCACAACCCTTTCCTTAGGACGGAACTGCTCTATCCAGTTGAGCTACAGGGGCCTACGGTTGAGATTATAGCACATTGCAGAATGGATCGAAGCCGCTATAATCTTGCCTGTGCTCGCAAGGAGCGCCAGCTCCGCAGCTAACGCTGCTGGTGGAGCAACCGAGTGGCGGTGCTCGCAAGAAGCGTCAGCTCCGCGCCTGACACTGCTGGTGGAGCAACCGAGTGGCGGTGCTCGCAAGAAGCGTCAGCTCCGCGCCTGACACTGCTGGTGGAGCAACCGAGTGGCGGTGCTCGCAAGAAGCGTCAGCTCCGCGCCTG
>JACRBO010000699.1 GCA_016219235.1 Chloroflexota bacterium | reverse complement strand
GATCGAGAGTGAGTCAACTTCTTGTGATTCGATCGGCGTAGTGGATAAACCTGCGGGCAGTTTCTTTGAGCGCGTGCGACGCGGCTTCGCGGCGGTCTCGATCGGTTGATCAGCGCCCAGCGCCGCCTCGATCTTGGCCTTGCCGTTGCGGCGCGTCGTGGCCGCTGCCGCGCTCGATCGGATCTTGCGGCTGGTAGGTTTCTTCTTCGACTCAGCCATTGCCGTTCTCCTCAGCATGATTGTCATCGCCCGGTTCTTCCATCACCGATACATCGCCCGACATGTCGGCCGCCACAATTTCCCGCGGCTCGGCTTTGGCGCGGCGTGTGCGGCGGCGAGTGGCTCTGGGCGCGGCTGCTTCAATTTGCAGCCGCGCGCGCTTCCGACGCTCGATCGTATCGCGCAGCCGCTGCTCGTCAAAGGCCAGCGCCGATTCTTCCGGCAAGTACTGCCGCAGGCGCTGCTGCGCGGCAAATTCGCGCAAGGCTTCATCGGCGGTGTACTGCGGCGTAAACTCCAGTTCCTCGCGCATGCGGCGCAGATCGCTCACGCACGGATAGCGCAGGTAATTCAAATCGATCGGCGCCAGGCTGGGGCCGATCATCTGCACGCCCAGGTAGGCCAGCGGATGTAAAACCGGCAGCGGCACCTTGCCCGACAGGCCCACCAGCGTCATCAAGGGCATGGGGCCTTCGGCGGCGACGTTGAACGTGCCGGGCACATCGTTGTCGATCGAGTGAATGATGGCGTTGATCACGTCATCTTCGTGGATGAGCTGCATCATCGGATCGAAGCCCATCAACAGCGGCGCGGTCTCTTCGCGCAAGAAGCGCGTCAACGGCGTATCGCATTTGGGGCCGACGATGTGGGCAAAACGCAGCACGGTCAAGATCGCGTTGGGCATCTGAGCACGGAAGCCGCTGATAAAACCCTCGGTTTCCACGCGATCGCGCACGTAGCCGTAACTGTGCGCGCGCGCGCCGTTCAGCGCATGCTCTTCGCGCAGGAACGCGCTGTTGCCCGGCTCCGCGCCGTAAACGAGCGTGCTGCTCATGTAGATGATCTTGCGCACGCTGGCTTCAGCCGCTGCGCCAAAGACCTTCATCGTCCCCATCACGTTGAGGTCAAAGGTCGTCTCGCTGGAGCGTGCCTCTTCTTCAAAGGCCAGATGGCAGATCGTATCCACCCGCTCTTCGCGCAACAGATCGACCAGCAGCGGATTGCGAATATCGGCCTGAATGAAGTCCAGTTCTTTGATTTCTTCTACCGGCGGTTCGACGTCCAGCCCGATGACGTGCACGTCGCCGTGGCGCGCATCGCCACGCTGCAAGAGGTGCTCAGCCACGCGGCGGCCCCAGTACCCGGCCACGCCATCCACCAACACCACTCGTTTGTCCGTCATACGTGTGTCTCCTTTGGGAGGCGTTGTTTGGACACGGATTTCACGGATTACACAGATTCCCGCGGATACAACCCTAAAATGAATCGGTGTCAATCCGTGTTATCAGTGTAATCCGTGTCCTAATTTCTTCGCGGTTTGATGATCTGCCACAGGCCCAGCAGCGCCAGGCTAACGGTTGCACCCAGGCCCGCCCACTTCGCGAACTCGGTTTGACCCGACGCGGCCACGTGCTTGCTCATCGGCGGGATCGCGGCGATCTTGATCGCGCCGTCGGCCTTCACGCGCGCGAACAACTCGGGGTCGTTCCGCAGCCGATCGGCCTCGGCGCGTTTGACGGCGATGTCGTCGTCGGTGATGTATTCGCCGAACGATCGCAGCCCGGCCAGTTGATACTGATGTTTCTTGAAGAGCCGATAGATTTCCTTGACGCGCTCGATCTCGATGTTGCGGCCCAGCGTGTAATCTTCGAAGCGGCCTTCCATCGCCAGCAGCGATGTTTCCGCCAGACACGCGTACGCGGTCTTCGGCGGCAAGCCGATATCGTAACCAAAATCGATGTCACCGGGGATCAGCACTTCGCCGCTTTCGATCACCAGCACGTCGGGCCGCAGCGCCGCTTCCTGCGGATTGATGTCCTCCGGCCGCGCCACATCGCAGATCACCGCGCCCGGCTTGCACTTCGTAATGTCCACCACGCGCTGCCCGAAGGCCGAAGTCGCCGTCACGATCAGATCGCAGTCGCCGATGTATTCGTCGGCCTTCGTCGCGATCGTCACTTGCGCGCCCGGTGTTTCTGCCTGGATGCGCCGCTTCAGATCGATCAGCCGCTCCGGTTCGATCGAGACGAGGACGACGTTATAGATCGCCTGTGCCAGCAATCGGGCGCACACACTCCCGATCGAGCCGGTCGCCCCGACGATCATGGCCGTGCCTTTGGTGAGATCGGTCGCGCCCATCTTGATCACGGCCTGCTTGGCCGCTTCCAACGTCGCTGCCACCGTGAGACTGTTGCCGCTGGTGATGGCGATGTCGGCCTCGTGCGCCACCGTAATGCCCGCATCGCCGACGACGCTGGTAAACGCGCCCAACCCCATGATGCGCGCGCCCATGCGTTCGGCCATGCGCGCGCATTGATTCAACTGTTCATACGTCAGGCGCTCGCCGCGCTTCATCATCTGGCGCGGCGTCGCGCCCAGCGAGAGCAGATAGCCTTCGATCTTCTGGCCCGTCACCGGCGATTGCCCGCCCGTGATGCGCGAGATATACATCGGCGGGATGTTGGCCGCGATCGTTTCAGTTAATGCATTCGGGAAGATCCTGGTCCAACGGAACAACGGCGATGCATGGATAAAACGCACATCCAGCGGATGAATGACAAAGGCAAACTTGTTGACGCCGACTTCGTCGGGCTGCAAATAACGCACATGCGGCGTCCAATCGATGTCGGCGATCAGATCGAGGTAGGTGTTCTCGTCCAGCGGCAGTGATTTGTCGGCGCGCAGCGCCACCAGCACCGCCTCAAACGCCGCCGCCGACCAGCGGCCCAACTCGCCTTTGTTACCCAGCGCCGGCATCAGCGTGACCACAATTGCCGCATGGCGCTGCTTCAGATCGGCCAGATCTTCTTCTGTGGCGTGTTCCACCACGATCGTTTTGCGTTTCAACTGCGCGGGCGCATAACGGCGGATCGCGCCGATGTCGCCGGCGATCACGTCTGCCCATTCGAAGGGCGCCACCGCGCGCGGCGTGCCGGGTGCGCCCGCCTGTGGAGACAGCCGGCGAAACGGCGCATCCTTCAACTGCTCCAGCGTTGGCGTCGCGGCCTGATCGAGTGTGCGGCGGCTGCCCACACCAGGCAGATCCGGCAGGGCAAAATACACCAGCGGATCAGCAAAGCGCAGGCTGCGCGTGTGACGATAGAGTGCCTGCGTCATGCCGCCGTGATTCAGCCCCGGCACGACGAGCACACGCTTCTGCGCGAAGATGCCCGGCTGCGCCCGATCGGCCAGAATCACGCCCCAGCGTTCCAGTCCGCCGCACACGCCGCTGCCATCGACGACGGGTGTCGAAGTGGCGGCCGTCGGAAGCGAAGAACCGATCGAGTGCGGGATGGACACGCCGCCTAACCTGAGTTGGGCGGGCAACCCCTCCAACCCGATCGCGTCCACTTGCCCATCGTGCGCAGTGATCCACGCGCGGGCTTGATCGGCATCGCCGTGGCAGCCCAGCCACTTAATCGACAACTCCTGGCCGAGAAACGACAAAGTCTCGACCGATTCGCCATCGCCGAGATGAATGACCAGAATGTGTTTCATAGGAGACGCGTCTCCCTGTTTATTTGATGCCTTTTTCTTTCAACAGCGTGGGATAGATCTTGAACAGCGGCGTAATGGCTGGCAGCAGTTTGAGAATTTTCGGCAGGGATCCTTTTTCGATGATCATCTGCTTCTTGCCGATGGCTTCGATCAGGTTGACTTTGCCCTGCCAGAACAGGTGTGACACGTCGGCCTTCATGCTCATGACAATATCGGGAGCCAGATTGCTTGGGCCGTGGAAGACATCGATGAAGACGCCGGGCTTCGTGGGCTTGTCTTTGGCGTTAATGGTCGTCATCGCCTCGGGGTCGCTATATTTGAACTGAATGACGGAACCGGACTTGGCGATCTTGGGGCCAACATTGGGGTCTTTTGCCGCGCGATCCATCAACTCGCCAACGCACTCGTAGAACTGCTTGCTATCTTTGAAGACGGCCATGGCTATGCTCCCGAGAGGAATTTGGTGGTGCCTAGATGTTACTCCAAAATTCAGTTTGTGTACAGCCGCGAACGCGCGCACACTTGGGATTTTGCCTCTTGACAATCATGACGCGGCGTGTTATAAATATTATAACGCAGTGCGTCGTGGACGCAAGACCCAAAATTCAAATCCATCAGGAGGATTTTCCAATGGCAAAGAAACTTGAAGATGTGCAGGAACTCGTGAGCGAAAAGGTCGAAGAAGTCAAGGTCAAGGCGCAGGAAGTCGTGGCCGAAGTGAAGGAAGAAGCCAACCCGTTGTTCGACGCGGCCCGCCGCGTGGTGTTGGCGGCCATCGGCGCCGTGGCGTTGGCCTCGGATGAGGTTGAGAACTTCGTCAACAAGCTGGTCGAGCGCGGCGAGATCGCCGAGAAGGATGCCCGCAAGTTGATGAAGGAAGTGACCGAGAAAACCGAGAAGCAGATCAAGCCGGCCGAGAAGGAAATGGAGAAGCGGTTGGAGGAGATGCGCACCACCCTCAACATCCCCACCAAACACGACATCGACGCGCTCAGCAACAAAGTCGCCGAACTGACGGCCAAAGTTGAGTCGCTGAAGAACTAGCACGCGCCGAAAAGAAACAAGATCGCAGCTGTATAATCAAGGGAGAGGCGGGTTCGCCTCTCCCTTGATTTG
>JACRBO010000075.1 GCA_016219235.1 Chloroflexota bacterium | reverse complement strand
ATCATTAGCTTTACCTTGCCTCGATCGAACTAGCTTTTTAACCTGATAGTTTATATAGTGCTCACAGCGCCGTCCCCGGCGCGGCTTCGTGTTCAATACGCCGCCGGGGACGGCGGCTTGAGCAATGACGTTTACTCCCATGGCGGCGCATCTGCGCCGCTTTTTGTTTGCCTGTCCCCGACTTTAGAGAAACGTAAGAATTGGCTAAGGACTCGACAAGCACTCCCTGTCAAACTAACGGGTGAAATTCAACTACGACCCATCAGGAGAGGAGAACAAACCATGAGACTACATGGATCACACACGCATGACGGTGCACCCAAGATGACGTCCAATATGGGACGCTGGGCGCCCTATTACGACACGATCACCCGCATCATGACCCTGGGCCAGGAACGGGCGATTCGCGCGGCATCGATCGAAATTGCGGGCGTCAAACCGGGCGATACGGTGCTGGAAGTGGGCTGCGGAACTGGCACATTAACGCTGGCCGCCAAAGCCCGGGTCGGATCGATGGGCAAAGTATACGGCATCGATGTTGCGCCGGAAATGTTAGCCGTCGCTCGCCGCAAGGCCGCGCGCCAGAACCTGGACATCGTTTTTGGGCCGGGCCGCATCGAGGACATTCCGTTTCCCGACAACCAATTCGATGTGGTGTTGGGCAGCTTCATGATCCATCATTTTCCCGGTGACGATGTGCGCCGTAAAGGATTCGCGGAAGTGCAGCGTGTCCTGAAACCCAACGGGCGCTTGCTCATCGTCGATCTGGAACCGCCCACCGGCTTCCCAATGAATCATCTAGCGCCGCTGCTTTATGGTCGCCAGATGATGCAAAACAACAACCGCAAGCTGCTGCCCATGCTGGAAGCGGCGGGTTTTATCGACATCGCCATGCAGACTCAGTTCAAAGTGATCGCGTTCATTTTGGGTACGGCGCACAAAGCGTGAAAGGAAATGACAATGGATAAGCAAATTCGTTGGCTGCGATTCAAATGTTGTTTCCGCAAATCTTCGGCCTCACCAATCAACCTGAAACCAGACCTGTCAGGTGACGCAAGTCTTGACCTGGGTTCAGGCATTCGGTGCGTCACCTGACAGGTCTCGTGGCGCGTCGCCCCTACGTCATGGTAATTCCAGAAAAACCAATTTAGCAAAACGATAAGGAGTTCTGATGTTCGCACATTTAGCTGGTAAACATACTTCACCGCGCCCCAACGGCGAGCGGCGCAACGGCCACCTGATCGATCTGCGCCAGATCGTCAAGACGTATCCCACCGCTGCGGGGCCGTTTACGGCGTTAAACGGCCTGAATCTGACGATCAACGAAGGCGAGTTCATCGCCGTGGTAGGCAAATCGGGTAGCGGCAAATCGACGCTGCTCAACGTGTTCGCCGGCATCGATCGGCCGACTTCGGGCGAAGTGCTCATCGGCGACACCGCCGTACAGACGCTGACCGAATCTCAGATCGCGGTCTGGCGCGGTCGCAACGTCGGCGTGGTGTTTCAATTCTTCCAACTGATCCCGACGCTGACCGTGATCGAGAACGTGATGCTGCCGATGGATTTCTGCAACACCTATCCGGCCCGTCAGCGCCAACCACGTGCCATACAGTTACTGACACAAGTCGGCATCGCCGATCAAGCCGATAAATTGCCGGCGTCGCTATCGGGCGGGCAGCAGCAGCGCGCAGCCATCGCTCGCGCCCTGGCGAACGATCCGCCCATTCTGGTTGCCGACGAACCGACCGGCAATCTCGACTCGCATACGGCCGAAGCGGTCTTGCAGCTCTTTCAGGATCTGTCACGCAATGGCAAGACGGTGTTGGTTGTCACGCACGAACGCGACATTGCGCGTTGGGCGACGCGCATCATCAAACTCGCCGACGGCGAAATCGTAAACGAGACAACGCACGATCGGCAGCCCGCGCTCGAAGAGGTGGCCCATGCTTAGTCCACGTTGGCGCAAAGCGCTGCGCGATTTATGGCTGAACCGCTCACGCACCTCGCTGGTTGTGGCGGCGATCGCCATCGGCGTTTTTGGCATTGCGGCCGTGGCTGATGCCTATGCCATCCTGCCGCCCCAGATGGCGGAGAACTATACACGCACCAGCCCGGCCTCGGCTACATTGTGGACCGATCCGTTGGATGAGGCTTTCGTCCAGACCGTGCGGGAACGGCCGGAAATCGCCGATGCCGAAGCCCGGCGGAAAGTGGTGGGGCGCATCCAGATCGGGCCGGATGAGTGGAAGATCATCTGGTTGTTCGTCATCCGCGATTTTAACGATGTCCGTCTGGATCGATTCACGCCGGAAGCGGGCGCGTGGCCGCCAGCTAGAGGGGAGATTCTGCTGGAGCGCGGGGCGCTATCGGTCGCCCGTGCCCGGATTGGCGATACCCCCATCGTCAAGATTCCCGATGGTCCGCAGCGCCAACTGAAACTCGTCGGCACGGCGCACGCCCCCGGCCTCGCGCCATCATGGATGGAAGGCATGGCCTATGGCTTTATTACGCCCGAAACGCTTGAATTATTGGGAGGCAAACCTTACCTGGACGAACTCAAGATCACGGTGGCGCAGAACGCCATGGATGAGGACTCTATCCGTCAGACTGCCTATCAGCTCAAGGGCTGGCTGGAACAAAACAGGTGCACCGTCTATCACATCGAGATTCCCAAACCCGGCGAACATCCGCATGTCACTCAAATGGCGAGCTTTTTATACATGCTCGGAGCGTTTGGCCTGCTGGCGTTGATGTTGAGCGGGTTCCTGGTTGCCAACACGATTTCGGCTTTGCTCGCGCAGCAAATCCGGCAGATTGGCGTGATGAAGGCAGTCGGCGGGCGCACGCGACAGATCATGGGCATCTACTTTGGAATGGTCCTGTTCCTGGGCGGAGTGGCGCTGGTGGTCGCCATGCCGTTGGGGGTGTTGGTGGGGCGGGGATATGCGCAGTTTGTGGCCGCGCTGCTCAACTTTGAAATCTTTAGCGAGGCCATTCCCTTTCAGTATTTTGCGCTGCAGGCGGTCGTCGGGTTGATGATCCCCGTACTGGTAGCGGCCTATCCGATCTATCGAGGCAGCCGGCTCACGGTGCGCGAGGCGATCAATGATTACGGAATTGGACAGGGCAAATTCGGGCGCAGTGTCTCCGATCGGTTGTTGGGCCGCCTGCGCGGCTTGCCCCGCCCCTTCATGCTTTCTGTGCGCAACACCTTTCGCCGCACGGGCCGGCTGCTCCTCACCTTAGGCCCGCTGGCCGCCGCCGGTGTGGTTTTCATGGCGGCCATGAACATCTCGGCTTCGTTGAATGCCACCCTGGCCGCCAAGTCCGCCGCCACCCGGTTCGATCTTCAGTACCGCTTTAGCCGCTCGTATCCGGTCGATCAGATCGAGCAAACCATCCGAGAGACTCCCGGTGTGTTGCGCGTGGAAGCCTGGGGCGGAGCCAGGGCCATGCGCGTCTACACCGATGGCACTACCGGGAATAGCTTCGATCTGGTGGCGCTGCCCGCTCGCACCGAGTTGATGACCGCCGGCCCCTTGATCGAAGGCCGCTGGCTGCAGCCCGGCGACCAGAACAAGTTGGTCATCAACCAGACTTTGCTCGCCTGGCTGGAAACCGACCTCAAGGCGGGCGACGTCATCACGCTTTCGATTAACCGGCAAGAAACCAGCTGGCAAATTGTGGGCATTAT
>JACRBO010000698.1 GCA_016219235.1 Chloroflexota bacterium | reverse complement strand
CGGCGCAATCTACGGCCCCTATCATTACACCGATTATCTTGGCTTCAAGTTGGGCCACGTCCCGCTGTTGATTCCCATGGCGTGGTTCATGATGATCTATCCCAGTTACGTCATCGCGAATCTGATCGCCGACGGCCAGCCCACGGGCAGTCGCGGCGGGATTGGCCGCATCGCGGGCCTGTCCTTTCTCACGGCGATGGTGATGACGGCGTGGGATCTGGTGGTCGATCCGTTGTTGTCTGGGCCGGCGATCAAGGCGTGGATCTGGGAGCAGGGCGGCCCGTATTTCGGCGTGCCGGCGCAGAACTTCATCGGCTGGCTGTTGACGACGTTCACTGTGTACAGTGTCTATCGATTGTACGAACGGCGATCGGTGCCGCGCCCGATGGGGCCGCTTTCAAAATCGATCGTGCTGATGCCGCTCATCGTCTACGGGTCGTTGATGATCTCCGATACGATCGCGGCGGGCAACGTCGAGCCGATGCCGGTGATTGCGGCGTTTGTGATGGGGTTGCCGCTGGTGGCCGCTGCCAGCCGATTGTTCTCCTACACCCCTCAGCGCGCCTGATTGCCATGCCGCATTTTCACTACGACGGGCTGAAACTGTTTTATCGCGAGCAGGGTCACGGCCCGTTACTGCTGATTTTGCCCGGGAATACGGCCTCATCAGCGCACCATGTCGATGACCTTGCCTACTTTTCTCAGCGCTTCCACGCCGTCTCGCTCGATTTTGCAGGCACCGGTCAATCCGATCGGCTGGCCGTATGGCCGCTCGATTGGTGGGTGCAGGGCGCGCACGCGGCGGCCGCGTTGATCGATCATCTGGGCGAAGAGCGCGCGATCGTACTGGGGACGAGCGGCGGTGGGATCGTGGCGCTGCATCTGGCGATTCAACATCCCGATCGCGTGCGCGCCGTCATCGCGGACAGCTGCATCGAGCACTGGCCGCCGGACGCATTGCGGGCTTCGATGGCGATACGTGCGTTGCAGTCGCCCGAGCAGGTCGCATTCTGGCGCAGCGGCCACGGTGATGATTGGGCGCACGTTATTGGCGCGGATACGGCTATGTTGCTGCGTTTTGCCGACACGGGCGGCGATGTGTTTGCGGGGCGCTTAAGCGAGATTCAATGTCCGGTGTTGATCACGGCCAGCCGCCGCGACGAAGCGTTGGTCGAGGTTGAAGCACAGGTCAAGCACATGGCGGGGCAAATTCGGGGCGCGAAATTCTATCTGGCCGACGACGGCGCGCATCCGTTCATGTGGAGTCGATCTGAGGAGTTTCGGCGCGTGGCGGATGAATTTACAATCGATCTTCTGACCGAAAAGCCCCCAAATTCAGGGGGACAAGCATCCTGAGCGAAGCAGCGTGGGCGGCTATCGACTTCACCCTGTGTCGCCTAGGATGCGCCCGCGCTGTGCAGTCGAAGGATGCGGCTGGGACCTATTCTTCGGGCCATCTCGCCCCTTCGACTTCGTGCCGCGATGCCGCTGCGGCACTTCGCTCAGGGTGCTTTGCTTTCGCCCAACTCTGCCTTGATGAACCACGCGCCTTTTTTCTGCTTCTGCCCCTTGGGCGCGCGATCGTAGTACACCTCAAAGACTTGTCCTGAATCAACGCGCACGCGAAAGAAGAAGCGGCCTACGCCCCACGAGCCACGGCTGGCGGCGGCTTCGATGTGCGCGGGCCGCATATTCGTCGCCATGCGGCCTGTGCGCGCGTAGTCGTGCCACTCTTCAATCGTCTCCAGCACGCGATACGTTTTTGTCTGCCACACAAAGGCATTCGGGCAGGGCGGCGCTTTCTCGCGCACGGGCGGCGTGTCGAAGATCACGTCGATGGGTTCGTCGATGAAGTGGAGGGGTTGATACGCCGGCATCGCAATATGTATGTGGAATGGCTGATTGTTACTCTGTCATGCCCGAATGCTGTTGTCGGGCATCCACGCTGAAGCATGCGTGTTGGGTCGGTTGGATCTGCTGGATTCCCGCCAAAAGCGTGCGGGAATGACGATATGATGTGAATGGAATCAGCGCAATTGCTGTTACATTTCGGAGTCGGCGGGCGGCGTAAGCCCGTGAGCGTAGGCCAGGGGAATGATCTCACGCAGGGACACTCCAGCCTGTTCAGCCGCATAGGCCAACGTGCCGTGCCCCTGGCGATACTTCTCCAATGCTTCAATCACGCGCCACTGGCGGAGACCCAACTCCAACACGTGGGTGCGCGTCGTCGGATCGGTGGGTAACTGATCGACAACTTCGAGTGGAACACGCAAAGTGATGAAGGTAGATTGGGCGGCCATCGGCATTGCTCCTCGCCATTTATTCTACCACAGGCCCAATTGCCAGGCGGGGCGTTTGCCATTCAGCAAGACGTAGGGCGCGGCGCGATTGGCCAGGACGCCGATCGCTTTGAGGTCTTTCAGATCGCGCAGGGTGCCTTTGCGGCGCGCGCTGAGGATCGATTCGACGCCTTTGGGGCCAATGCCGGGCACGCGGAGTAAATCACGCCGATCGGCCCGGTTGAGCTCGATCGGCTTGTCGGTCAGGTTCTGCCGCGCCCACGCGATCTTCGGATCGACATCCAGCGGCAGGAAGCCGTTTTGCAGGAAGGGCATGTCTTCCAGATCAAAACCGTAATCGCGCAACAGAAACGAGGATTGATACAGGCGGTGCTCGCGCCACGGATTTTCGGCGGGCGTGTTTTCCAGCGGCGTGTTAAGTACCGGGCTGAAGGCCGAGAAGTACGCTCGCGCCAAACGCAGTTTCTTGATGAGATAGGCCGTTGTCGAGAGAATCTCCAGATCGTTCTCGCCGACCGCGCCCACCACGAACTGCGTGACCAATGACGGCCACTTGTTGTTCCAGCCGAGGAAAGGCGATTGGGTGCGCCGAATCTCATCGGCCCATTGCAGCGGCTTGAGCAATTCTTCGAGAAAAATTTTGTGCGGGGCCAGATCGGCCAATCGGCGGGTGTTGGGCGCTTCGAGGTTGATCGATATCCGATCGGACAGTTGCATCGCCCGATAGACTTGATCGCGTTCCGAGCCGGGCATGATCTTCAGGTGGACGTAGCCGCGATACTGGTGTTTGGTGCGCAGGATGTCGATGGAGTCGAGGAGTTTGTCCTGCGTGCACACGCCGCCGCCCGCGATGCCCGAACTGAGAAAGAGACCTTCGGCGATGCGCGAACGATTCAACTCCACGAAGGTCTTGGCCATCTCGTCGGGCTTGAAGGTGGCGCGGCGCATATCGCGGCCCTTGCGAAAGGGACAGTAGAAGCAATCGCGCTCACACGCGGACGTGAGCATGGTCTTGAGCAGCGCGATGGTCTTACCGCCCGGCATGACAGCATGATGGACGCCCAGCGAACTCTTTTTGACTTCGAGCGCGCTGTTGTCACCCACACGAATCTGCTCGACCGCGTGTTTCAGTTCGACGGGCGAGTGGCCGCAAGCCGCCGTTCGATCGGCGCTCATGCCTGCGGGTTGCAGGTCGATGCGCTTATCTTCGGCCGGTTCGATGGCGGCATTATCGGCGAGGAGTTGAAGTTTAACTTCGGCGTCCATGCCTCTATTATAGAACATGCGTTCTTGTGTGTCAATCGATAATTTGGATTGGGGTATAACGCAAAAGTGTTGGTGCCTTTACGCTTGCTCCCGCCGCTGCCCGAAAGGCGTGCCAAATCCGGCGTCTGGGACGATGGATTGCCAAATCCATCGCGAGCAAACTTGGAAAACGGAGAGCCGCCCAACAGTTTTGCTGTATACCCTTTGCATTGGTAGATTGAGCGTTTGCGCGCAACTTCATTTGCGCGTACACTGGCGACCACAATAAAGGCAACCGATTCACTCAGGAGACAGAGTATGTCATCAGAATTAAAAGCGGGCACGGGTGATCTGCCCAAGTTGGTGCTTACCACGGACGACGGTGCACAAGCCGAAATCTATTTGCATGGCGGACACGTCGCGTCGTGGAGGCCGGCCAATGGCGAGGAACGGCTGTTTGTGAGCCGCACCAGCGAATTTCGATCGGGTGCGGCCATTCGCGGCGGAGTACCAGTGTGCTTTCCACAGTTTGCGACGTTTGGGCCGCTGCCCAAACATGGCTTCGTGCGCACGCTGCCGTGGGCCATCCGCCATGGCGGCGCGAATTCGATCGCGCTGCAACTGAGCGAATCGGCGGCGACGTTGAAAGTATGGCCGCACGCTTTTACAACCGTCATGACCGTGGCGATCGGCGCGCGGAACCTGCTGCTTGAGTTTGAAGTGACGAACACCGGCGATGCCCCCTTTGAATTCACGGGCGCGCTGCACACGTATTTTCGGGTGAGCGATGTTCGCTCGACCGTGATTGACGGGCTGAGCGGGCGGCGCTATGCCGATCGGGCGGGCGGCGGTTACGTGGAGGGCGTTCAGTCTGAAAGTCCGATTGCGTTCGACGGCGAAGTCGATCGCGTTTACTATGATGCGCCGGAGCGCGTCATCATCCGTGAAGCCGATCGTGCGACGACGGTGATGAATCGCGGCTTCCCCGATGCCGTGGTGTGGAACCCCGGCCCGATCGTGGGCGCGAAGATGAGCGATCTGGAGCCGGACGGTTATCACCGCATGGTGTGCGTGGAGGCCGCGGTGGTGGGCGAGCCGATCGTGCTTGAGCCGCAAGCGACGTGGCGCGGATCGCAGATCGTGATGGCGTAGGTCGAATCGGCAATCACGAAAGCATCCTGATCGGAGTTCTACACGTTTTTGTAGAACGTAGTCGAAGGATGCGGCTGGAACAAAACAACGGGATTCGTGGCGTTAGCCGCATCCTTCGACTGCGCAGCGGAAAAGAACGCTGCTTCGCTCAGGATGCTTGATCTGTTTTCGGGATGTGCTGCGAGCAGTTAATTCTTGTGACAAATTGTGCGGAGGTCGCCATGATCGTTGTCGTACGCTGGTTGGTCTTCGTCGCGTGATTGGCGTGGGTTGGCTACTACTGGTCGGCGGGCAGACGCGCGCTGGCCGATCTCAAGAAAGCGACCCAACCCGATCGTCCGCCGCTCGACAAATGGTTGATGATCCTGATCGGCCTGATGTT
>JACRBO010000683.1 GCA_016219235.1 Chloroflexota bacterium | reverse complement strand
TGCGTGATGCGTGATGCGTGATGCGTGATGCGTGGGTGGCAGGGTTCACCGCTTCTGGAGCATTCATTACGCAGTATTCATTACTCGTTACTCATCTCTGGTCATAAGGTCTGATTCTGTTATGAGCGATCTGAGTCAAGTTGCCGCGCCTTTGGTCGATCTGGACGCCGTGCTGCGCGAGTCCAACATCGGTGTGTTGATGGACGAACTCGATCGGGAGTTGGTGGGTCTGAAGCCGATCAAGACGCGCATCCGTGAGATTGCCGCGCTGCTGATGGTGGCGCGCCTGCGCGAGCAGCTGCAACTTTCGACGGAGCGCCCGACGCTGCACATGAGTTTTACCGGCCAGCCGGGCACGGGCAAGACCACCGTGGCGCTGCGCATGGCAAAGATTCTGCACAGTCTGGGCTATGTGCGCAAAGGCCATCTGGTCGTCGCCACGCGCGATGATCTGGTGGGGCAGTACGTGGGCCATACCGCGCCCAAAACCAAAGAGGTGTTGAAGAAGGCGATGGGCGGCGTGCTGTTCATCGACGAGGCGTACTATCTCTATCGGCCTGAAAACGAGCGCGATTACGGGCAGGAAGCCATCGAGATGCTGCTGCAAGTGATGGAGAATCAGCGCGAGGATCTCGTCGTCATTCTCGCGGGCTACAAGGATCGGATGAGCACGTTCTTTCAGGCTAATCCGGGCTTTCACTCGCGCATCGCGCATCATCTGGAGTTTCCCGATTACACGCTGGATGAATTGATGGCGATTGCGGAGTTGATGGTGCAGCAGCAAATGTATTGCTTTGACGACGAAGCACGGCTGGCGTTTTGCGAGTATCTGACGCTGCGCCGGCAGCAGCCGCATTTTGCCAACGCGCGCAGCGTGCGCAATGCACTCGATCGCATCAAATTGCGGCAGGCCAATCGCCTGATTCAGGCGGGCGGATCGATTCCGAAAGAAGAGCTGCTGCGCCTCGACGCGCGGGACATTCGCGCCAGCCGGGTGTTTCAGGGTGGGTTGGACAATGCCTCACCCCCCGACCCCCTCTCCTGAAATCGTCCTTCGACTCCGCTGCGCTTCGCTCACTCGCATCGTGCGATTTCAGGAGAGGGGGAGGCAGCCGGGACATTTGTAAGCTGTACTTGAAAGGGAATTATCATGCGACGACAACGACCGATCATATTGGGCATCGTGGGCGACAGCGCGGCGGGCAAGACGACGATCACACAGGGGCTGGTCAATATCCTGGGGCCGGAGCGCGTGACGCACGTCTGCACGGACGACTATCACAAATACGATCGCGTCGAACGCGCGCAGGTGGGCCTCTCGGCGCTGCACCCCGATTGCAACTACATCGACGTGATGGAGCTGCACATGGAGCGCCTGCACTACGGCCAGCCCATTCTCAAGCCGGTTTACAATCACGCCAACGGTACGCTGGTGCGGCCCGAATACGTGCAGCCGCGCGAATTCGTCATCGTCGAAGGGCTGCTGGGTTTTCACAGCAGCACGCTGCGCCAGTTCTTCGACGTGAAGGTGTATCTCGATCCGCTGGAAGAACTGCGCTACATCTGGAAGATTAAGCGCGATACCAGCAAACGCGGTTACACGACGGAGCAAGTGCAGCAGGAATTGGTCAAGCGCGAAGCCGACTCGCGCGACTGGATTCGGCCGCAGCGCCAGTATGCCGATCTGGTCGTGCGCTTCTCGCCGCCGGCGGGCGTGGGGCCAACCGACGCCGGCGCGCAGCTGGACGCCCGGCTGGTGCTGCGCCCGACGATTCCGCAGCCCGATCTCAGTTATCTGATCGAAGCCGAACACAATCCGGCCTCGGGCATCCGATTGGAACTCGGCCGCGACGATGGCCGCCCGGTCGATTTTCTGGAGATCGCGGGTTGCGTGTCGGCCGATCACGCCGCGCAGTTGGAAGACGCCATCTGGCAGCATCTGCCCGATCTGCGGCCGGTGCAGGAAGATCAATTCGGCGACTATCAGGATCGGCTGGAAAAGAAGCATAGTCATCCGCTGGCGCTGACGCAGTTGATGATCACCTATCATCTGCTGCGCAAATACAGCGACGTGGCGCAGCTGCCCTTCGCCCCGCCGGTGGCTGCCCTCAGCCGGATGAAGGTGATGCCGGCGCCGGAACCGACTCCGGCTTGAACCAATCTGCCGTGTGCCGCAAAAAACGCCCGAATGATCCGCGCGATCATTCGGGCGTTTGCGTGTCCGATCGGTTGCGGCGACTGACCGCCGATGTGCCTTTCGTCTCGATTGTGGCTACACTCGAG
>JACRBO010000692.1 GCA_016219235.1 Chloroflexota bacterium | reverse complement strand
CACGAACGGCCGGGGTATGCCTATGAATTGAGCGTCGCCGTTAGCACGCTGAGCCAGGGCACAGTCACCGCCGACGACAACAGCATCTATCGCGCGCTAAACCGGTTTGAATCGTTGGGGGTGGTGAAGAGCGAACTGCGCCAGTCGGCCGTCGGCCCGCAGCGCCGTTACTATCAACTGACAGAGATCGGCCTGGGGTTGCTGCGCCAATTCATTCAGCGCAATATTCTGGTGTTTGAACAGCCCGACGTCGCAGCGCGGCTGCGAGCGGTAGTGAAGGCAACTTGATAGCTGACAGGAGTTGAGGCTATGACCACTGAGTATCTGGAACAACAACTTGAAAGATGGAAGCGAGTCCTGGGGTTGTTTTCAGGCGCGGGTTTGATGATGGCCGCCAGCACCTTTGGAATTGTGGAAGGTTATACTTTTTCCATCGGCTGGGTCATGGCCTGGGTTGTCCTGCAACTGGGCACCGCACCCGTCGGGTTATCCTTGTTGCTGAGCAAAGACTGGCGGTGCCTGCCGTTGACACAGCGTCTGACTACGGCCTTTGGCTTCCTGGGAACCTGTTGGCTGGGTTGGCTGGCGATTGGGTTTCGACTGGCGGGCGAGTCGTTGGCCGTATTCGGCTTCATCCTGTTGTCGGGCGCGATCCTGGCCGCCGTTTACGGGCTGCTGCGCCGCGCCCACACCACTTCACCGGAAGAAATCTTTCCGTAGATCGAACTGAACAAACCCTGTAAATGACGACGGCTGAGTGATCCACTCAGCCGTCGTTTCAGTTACCTGCCGATTGGTCCGCCAGTCTAAAAGGCCACATGCTCCGTGCGCGCGATGATCTCGTCTTGCAGCGCTTGCCCCAGATCGCAGAAGTAGTCGCTGTAGCCCGCCACCCGCACGATGAGGTCGCGGTATTGTTCGGGGTTCTTTTGCGCGGCGCGAAGGGTGAGTGCATCAACGACGTTGAACTGGATGTGATGCCCGTCGAGTTTAAAGTAGGTGCGCACCAACTGCACGAGGCCGTCGAGTCCTGCCTCATCCTGGAGCAGCTGCGGCGTGAACTTTTGGTTAAGCAACGTCCCGCCCGTGCGGAGGTGATCCATTTTGGCGGCAGACTTGATCACGCCTGTCGGCCCGCACCGATCGGCGCCCTGCACCGGCGAGATGCCTTCCGACAGCGGTTCGCCCGCGCGGCGGCCATCCGGCGTCGCGCCGATCACCGATCCGAAATAAACGTGGACCGTTGTCGGCAGCAGGTTGATGTGATATTCGCCGCCTTTGGTGTTGGGGCGGCCATCGATGGCGTTGAAATACAGATCGAAGACGGTGGTCATGACGCTGTCGGCGTAGTCGTCGTCATTGCCGTAACGCGGCGTGCGATTGATCAGCAGTTGGCGCGTGCGTTCCTGCCCCTTGAAGTTTTCGTCGAGAGCGATGAGCATCGTTTCCATGGACAACGCGCGTTGATCGAAGACGTGGTACTTGAGTGCTGAAAGCGCGTCCGTAATCGTGCCCAGGCCCACGCCCTGAATGTAACTGGTGTTGTAGCGCGCACCGCCGTCGTGATAGTCACGGCCCGCAGCGATGCAGTCGTCGATGAGCAGCGACAAGAACGGCGCGGGCATGTAGGCGGCGTATAGCCGCTCGATGACGCTGTTGCCGCGTAGTTTGATGTCGATGAAGTAACGCAGCTGCTTATCGAAAGCGGCAAGGAGTTCGTCGAACGAGGTGAACGTTAGCGGATTGCCGGTTGTCAAGCCGAGCTGCCTGCCTATACGCGGATCGACGCCGTTGTGCAGCGTGATTTCCAGCACTTTGGGCAGATTGAAGTAGCCGGTGAGGTTGTAGTTCTCTTTGCCAAAGGCGCCCACTTCCACGCAGCCGCTCGATCCGCCCGCCCGCGCATCGGCCAGCGACTTGCCCTGCCGCACCAGTTCTTGCACGATGGCGTCGGTATTGAAGATCGACGGTTGGCCGAAGCCGGTGCGGATGATCTTCGCCGCGCGTTTGATGAAGCGATCGGGGTTCTTCTTGCTGACCTGAATGGACGAACTGGGCTGCAAAAGCCGCATGTCTTCGATCACGTCGAGCAGCAGATAGGTCACGTCGTTGACGGCATCCGCGCCATCGGCTCTGACGCCGCCGACATTGATCTGCGCGAAGTCGGTGTAGGTGCCGCTCTCGGCGGCGGTGACGCCCACTTTGGGCGGCGCGGGCTGATTGTTGAACTTGATCCAGAAGCAATGTAATAGTTCTTCGGCTTGCTCGCGCGTGAGTGTGCCATCGGCCAGGCCGCGTTGATAGAACGGCTGCAAGTGCTGATCGAGGTGGCCGGGGCAGAAGGCGTCCCACGTGTTGAGTTCAGTAGTGACGCCGAGATGGACGAACCAGTAGTATTGCAGCGCTTCCCTGACATTGCGCGGGGCGTGGGCGGGGATGTGGGAGCAAACTTCGGCGATGCGGGCAAGTTCTTGCTGGCGCTGAAGATCGGTTTCAACCTGCGCGAGTTCGCGCGCTTTTTCGGCGTGACGTTCCGCAAAGCGGATCAGCGCGTCGGCGCAGATGGACATGGCTTTCAGTTCTTCCTGCCTGGCATATGCCTCTCGGTCGGTCAGATAATCCAATCGGGATAAGCTCTGCTGAATCTCCGCTTTGAAATCCAACATGCCCTTGCGATAAATCTTGTCATCCAAGACGGTGTGGCCGGGCGCGCGCTGCTCCATGAACTCGGTGAAGATGCCGGCCTCGTAAGCAGCTAACCATTTCGCGGTCATCTCCGCAAAGATCAAATCGCGCATGGAGCGGCCTTGCCACGCCGGGATGACGTCATCACGATAGATCAAGCGTGAGGCTTGATCCACTGCGAACGGGATCTTCTCGCGCGAATTCAGGATGTCCAGGTCTTGCAGGCTGTGGCAGCACAGCTCGGGATAAGTGGGCGTGGCTTTGGGGGCGGGGCCTTTTTCGCCGACGATCAATTCGTCGGCGTTCAGGTAGATCGTTTTGTGTTCCAGCAAATACTGAAATGATAAGGCGCGGCGCATGGGCGCGGACATCAGAGCGGTGTGGGTGCGATCGAACTGCGTCATCAATTCGGCGCGTTCGGTGGAGATGCAGGGTCTGGCGTCCAGACTCTGTTGCCGCAGGCGCATCACGCGCTCACTGATCATGTTGACCTCCGTTGACTCAAGTCAGGGCCTCACGCAAAGCCGCAAAGAGATTTGGGGTGGACATTACGATTGGCGAGGTTAGCCGCCAATGGTGACGGATATATTGAATGACTGCAACAACTGCGCGATTTCGCTCATGCGCCCGGCCGACGGCTGGCGTGTCTCAAACAACCGATAGGGTTTGTTCAGGCGCAGATATTTGTCGATGGCGATGTGATGATAGGGTAATAGATCGACGCTCTGCACGTGTGGCAATGCGCTCACAAACGCGCCGATCTGCCGCACAGTTTCATCGTCGTCGTTGATGCCGGGAATGACGGGCACGCGGATGACGAGTTTGTGCGCGTGTTCCGACAGGGCCTGTAGATTGGCGAGGATCGATCGGTTGGAGACACCCGTAAATTGGCGATGTTTGTCGTCGGCCATCACTTTGAGATCGTACAAAAACAGATCGACGTAAGGGCGCACTTGATCGAGTGTCGTCCAGGCCGCGCAGCCGCTGGTGTCGAGCGCGATATGGATGTCCTGATCTTTGCAGGCGCGCAGCATGTCAAGGAGAAAGTCGCGCTGCAAAAGCGGCTCACCGCCGGAGAAGGTGACGCCGCCGCCCGATTGATCGTAGAAGGCGATGTCGGTTTTGATCTCGGCCATCACTTGCTCGACCGTCAGCTCACGCCCGACACGTTCGCGCGCGCCGGCGTAGCACACTGCCTGACACGTGCCGCACCGGGCACAGCTGGCGCGATCGGTGACGGGTTCGCCGTCGATCCATTGAATCGCGGCGTGCGGACAGGCCGCCAGGCATGCACCGCACTGGATGCAGCGGCTGTCGCGCAACAGCATTTCTATGTGCAGTGACTGGCTTTCCGGGTTGTGACACCACCAGCAGTTGAGCGGGCAACCTTTGAGGAAGACTGTAGTGCGGATGCCGGGGCCGTCGTGGATGGAATACTTCTTGATGTCGAAAATCAGGCCGTGCGTCATGGGGCAAGGATAAGCTCAATGACAGAGCATGTCAATTGACGATCATCACTTGTTTTCCGGGATGAACGAAGCAGCCGCGACGGCCGGCAGGGTAAAGTAGAAGGTGCTGCCCTGGCCGGGTTGACTGTCCACGCCCACCTGTCCGCCCAGTTTGTCGGCGATGCGGCGCACGATGGACAGGCCCAGACCCTGCCCTTTGATGTGCGCCTGCCCCAGCCGCTCGAAAGGCGCAAAGAGGCGTTGCTGCTGTTCAAGGGTGAGGCCCGCGCCGTAGTCGCGCACGGTGAAGCGGATGAAACCGTCGGGTTGACGAGTGGCGCCCAGCTCGATGCACGGCGCCTGGCCGCCGTATTTGATCGCGTTGCTGAGGTAGTTAACCCAAATTTCTTCAACCCAGGGCGCGTACCCGCGCACGATCGGCCAGTCGGCGCGATCGGGTTGAGATATAACCGCCCCGCTGGTCTTGATCGCTTCGGCCAGACGCTGCACCGCCTCATCGATGACGCGGCTCATCTCGATCCGTTCAGGCTGCACTTCCTGGCGGCGAATGCCGGACAACAACAGCAGGGATTCGACAATGTTGGCGGCTTTGATCCCGCTGCCGGTTATCTTCAGCAGGGCACCCTGAATAGCCTCGCTCGACAGATCTGGATAGCTCTCAAGCAGCATGTCGGCGAAGCCGACCATAAGGCCGATCGAACCTTTCAGGTCGTGGGCGACAGTGTGCGCAAAGGCATCCAGCTCTTCGTTGCGGATGTGCAGTTCCGCGTTGGCCTCGCGCAGCGAGGCTTCGGCCTGCTGGCGCTCGGCCAGTTCGGATTGTGCGGCTGCGAAGAGTTGGGCATTATCTAGTGCCAGCGCGGCCAACCGGGCAAACAACTGGCCGGTTTGAATTTGATCGGCGTCAAAGGCGTAGTCGGGCCGATCGCGGCCGAGGCCCAGCACGCCCAGACAGCGGGCGCCAATCAAGATCGGGAAACTGACGACGGCATGCAACGCGGCCGGGTCGTAGATCGCGCGGTGATGCGGCCAGCTGCCGTAGTCGGTCAAAACGGCGGGTTGGCCCGTGGTGACGGCCTGCCACGAGAGACGGGCTTCGTCCCGACGCGCCCGGTCACCAAGTAGATTGCGGTGACGGGGTGATACGGCCCGCACGACGAATTCGTCACCCTCTAATAAACTTAGTTCACCGTAAGGCGCATCCAGCAAGTCGGTCGCACTCACCACCAGCGCCTCCAGCAGCTCATCGACCGCGCGATGTTTGAGGATGTCGAGCGTGACCTGGTGCAGGCTGGACAGGGTGTCGTTCTGGCGGCGCAGCGCTGCTTCAGCGCGTTTGCGCTCGGCCAATTCCAGATCGGCGCGGTGCAGCGCCTGACGAATTTCGATCAGCGCATAATAGGTCAGGCCGCCGCCCAGAGTCAAATAAGCGGTGAGCGATACCCATTGCGTGATGGTCACCGTCAGGTCGGGGCGTGGCAGCCAACCGGCATTCTCCGCCACGATCAGTCCCAAAATTTCCAGCGAACTTACGCCCACGGTCAGGGCGAGGCCACGGCGGTCGTACATCAAGCCGGCCGCCACGACCAGCACGAAGTAAGCGGCGGTCGTGGGGGTGCGAATCGTGCCCAGGCCGGCATCGGCCGCAGTAATCACGACAGAGGCCGCGATCATCAGGCCGGTGCCAGCCAGATCGACCTGCCCGCGATGCAGCGTCTGCCGCGTGACCAGATACACCCCGATAAACAGCACATCCAGCCCGATGACGAACGCCGGAATATGACCGCCGATGAGGTTGGCAAGCGTAATGACGGGCAGGCCGGCGAGGCCGGCATTGATGATCAACGTCAGGAGCCGGGCGCGGCGAGTCTTGAGCTCATCGCCTTCAAAGACGGGCGGGGCCATGAAACGCTTAAACGCGCGGGTGACGATCATGTCTGTGTTCGCTTTTCAGACAAAGTCCGTGTTGAGGTGAGCGGGGCAGCGCGTTCGCTGAGCAAACGAAAGTCCGCGCTATGATAGCACCAAACGCAGGCCGCGAACAGATCAAAATTGGGATAAGACACTACCTTGACAATGTTAGATTGCCGCATAGGCGATTAAAATCGCAGCAACAACTACACGAAGTCGGCCTGCGCCGACTAGCCGACGAAGGTCGGCTTTGTGTAGTTGTAGGCGCGAATTCCATTCGCCGACCTTTAACGGTGAAACCTAACATTGTCAAACTACGCAGACGATTTGAGAAGTGAGAGGTCAATCGGTTTGATGGACAAGGCCCAGGTCAGCGGCCAGATCATAATACCGCTGCGCTTCGGCGTGCTGGCCGAGGACTTCGTGCGAGCGGCCCAGATTCAAATAGAGCGAGGGGTAGAACTCGCCAACTCGATCGGCATCGGCAGCTTCGGCGCGATCTAGAGCGATTTGATTCCAGCGCAAAGTGTCGTGAGGTGTGGTCTGATGGCGGGCGACGTAGTGCGCGGCGATGCAGGCTTCGTAATCATCGGTGGCGGCGTTCCACGCTTGCCGATACAGGCGGCGCGCGTCGTCGAGGCGATGTTCAAATTCGGCCTGTGTGCCTGCGAGGCAAAGTTTGATCACGGGGTTATCGAGGTTCATCTTATACCGAGTCAGATTGAAAAGTATTCGCAAGCATCCTTCGACTACGCGGCGGGCGCATCCTGAGCGGAACGCAGTGGAGTCGAAGGACGCCCGCCGCGTAGTCGAAGGATGCGATAAGTAAGCAACTGGATTTGGTATTACTTAGACGGCGTGCGGCGCCTGAATTGCGGAATCTGTTGTTCGCGCGCAGACAGATCGATCAACTGCTCCAGCCGCTTGAGGCGCGTCGCTTCCTGCTTGCCACTGACGATCCACCACATGGCCGCTTTGCGATAGGACGCGGGCTGCGCCTGGAAGAACGTCCACGCGGCTTTGTTTTTCTTCAACACCTTTTCGTATTCAGGTGGCAATGCCGCGCTGCGCTGTTCGTAAGAGTAGATGCCCGATCGGTTTTCCTTGCGCGCCTCAAACGCCTTCAGGCCGGCGGGCTGCATCAAGCCCTGCTGCGTCAGTTCTTCCACGCGCTTGATGTTGACGGCGCTCCACGTACTGGTGGACTTGCGCGGCGTGAAGCGGATGGTGTAACTCTCGTCATCGACGCGCTTGCGAACCCCATCGATCCAGCCAAAGCACAACGCCTGATCGACCGACTCCGGCCACGTAATACTCGGCTGGCCGGAGCCGATCTTGTAGAAGCCGACCAGTAGCTCTTTTTCGGTAGCGTGATGGGTTTTCAGCCAGCGGCGAAAATCGGCGGGAGTAGGGAAGAAGGTTGGCATAGTTGGATAGTGAGATAGTCACGTAGTCGCGTAGTGCGAGAGCGAGTAGATCACGAAAACGAATCAAGCATTGATAGCAGGTTCAGTGAAAATACCTATTCCCACACCACGGACAGCCCCAGAAACGCGCCGTAGTGTTCGGCGGCCTGCGTGATGGCCCGCTGCTCGATTTTCGTCAACGGCCTGAAAGGTTTCAGTTCCATCACCACCGCGTCCTTCTGCAAAGTCCGTTTCCAATTGCCCACGATTCGCCCCCGGATCAGCACGACAGGCGCGAGGGCCAGGCCGCTGTTTCGCACGTCGAGTTGATCGGTGTGTGCGGCATCAAACACGGCGCTGCGATCGGCATAACCAACGGTGTATTCATCGAAGGCAGGCAGGAGCAAGGCCGTCGGCGCAGCCGCTTTGGCGTGTTTGTCAGATGCCGCCAGCCAGTAGTCTTGATCGTCAAGCACTTCGCGCCGCAGTTGATCTTTGATCGACTCAAGACCGCGCCGCGCATCCGTCAGCGTCAAGCCGGACCACCACGCGAGGTCCTGAACAGTGGCCGGCCCGTGACCGGTGAAGTAGCGCAGGGCGAGTTGCGCCAACGCCTCATCGCGCGGCAGTGTCCTGGCATTTGGGGCGCGCTCGTCCAACAGCGCATACGTGAACTGCTTGCCGCGCCGCCCGCCGCTGCAAATGAGGCCGTCCAATTCAGCCCGCATCAGAATGTGGCCCGACCGCTCACCGTTTGTGGCGATGCCCGCTCGATCGATCGCTGCCGCCAGTTCAAGGCGCGTGAGTTGTTTCCCGCCAGGCAGCGCTTTAATCAACGCGGCGTTACTGCGCTTGACCAACGCCTCGTCCAGACCAAGTTGACGCCACCGGGAGGCGCCCGCCGCTTTGACGCGCGGCGCAGTGAGGGCCAGCATCCACCGGATGTCGGCGGGTGTGACGAAATGCCACGTGGGTCGCAGCACGTGCGTGCGCAAGATCGAGCCGTCGGCCAACGCCCGATCGAGATCGGCGTCTGTCAGGTCCGTCGTGCGTTGGGCCACCGCCCACTTCGCGCCGGCGTAATCCTGTGCCTGTACCGCGCCGAAATACGCGACGACTTCAGCGGGCGTCTCGAATTTGAGGCCGAGGAGATGTTGGTTGTAGAGTCGCTGCGTTGGGATGTCGAAGGTGGGCATTCAGAAAGTATACCGCGACTTGTGGGGAATGACGATGAGTACGTCATGCCCCGCGAAGCGTGCCTTTGTCGGGCATCCACAGTGACGATTGGCGCTACGCACTGATTGGCGTAGTGGATTCCCGCTAGAAACGCGCGGGAATGACGTTGAACGATTAGCCTCATGTTTGATCCATCATCCACGGATCCAACATGGCACGTTGATCACTGACCGAACCGATCGGACGTTTTGCCAATCCGATCGGAATGGTTTTCACCCCGGCGATCAGGCGCAGGAAATTATCACTCAGCACCAACGCGCGATCGGCGGGCGATAGATTCAGCGCGTAGACTTTTGCCAACTCTACGCCGGGATGCAGCCACGGCCCATCGGAGCCGAAGAGAATTTTGTGTGCCCCCGCGCGTTCGACGGCTTGCTCCAGCAGATCGAAGCGTCGTACCCCTGAAGTGTCCGTGTAAATGTTGGGATGCCGCGCCAGCGGATCGATACACGCTTGCTGCGCCTTCCAATCGTCGGCGAAGCTGCCCAGATGCGGGATGATGAAGTTCACATCAGGATACTCGGTCGCCAGCAATTCGACGATCGAGACTTCGCCCATCACGTCATACAACACGGGCAGCGCAAACGCGCGTGCCGCCTCGCAAATCTCGCGCGTGATGCGGGCATCGTAACGGTGCACCTTGATGCCGCAAAACCCGTAGCGTTGCACCGCTGTCTTGACCAGGTTGAACACGCGCCCGCGATCGTGAATGGCGTGCACGAAGGCGAAGCCATAGAAGCGATCGCGATTGCGGGCGATGATGCGCGCCACTTCACGATTCGCCACGGCGTAATCAGCATGGAATGCGGCGAACAGCACCGTGCGATCGATGCCCGCTTGCGTCGCGCGGCGCAGATATTTATCCAGCGGCGCGGCGGTATCCCACGGCCCCGTCAGGCCGTCGCCTTTGCCCGCGTGGCAGTGACTATCGATGATCATGGTCGCGGCCAGGCACAGTGCACATGCGTATCGTGACCCGGATAGCCCGGCCCTAACACCTCAGTCGCGCCCAGGGTCCGGCATAGCTGCATCAGCGCTTGATAGTGCGGATTCGACGACGTGACATGCACGCCGTTGATGTAGTTGATGTCCAAAGCAATGCCGGCATAGTGACGCGAGGTCGAACTGTGCGAACCGCCCGCGATCGAGGTGATCTGTAAACGGTAGACCCTGGCTAGTTTGAGCAGACCATCCAGCATGCGCGTGTCCAGATACACGCTGCCGCCAGGCGCATTCCCATAACTGCTGCGTTTAGCGGCGCGGCCTGCGGCCGTGTCACGGATGTTGCTCAATGCATCGGCCCCGTCACTACTACTGGAATCAGTTGGACTGTACGCCCACAGTGTTATCGGCGGATGATTGAGAATTTGCTGCGCCAGCCGAACGCGCGACGCGGTCGAGGCGGGTGGTGGCGTAACCGATGGCGCTCCGCCGCTGCCCGGCGGATTCCCCGCGCCGGCCGCGCTTAAGGCTTGCTCGGTCTGCGGCCCGACGATACCGTCCACTGCCAGCCCGCGCTGCTGTTGAAAGCTGCGCACAGCGCTGCGGGTCTGCGTGCCGCTGATGCCATCCACCGCCAGCCGCAGGCCCATGATCCGGTTCAGCGATTGCTGCACCCACATGATGTAATCACGGCTGCTGCGATTCACTTCACCTTCCCATTCAGCTTCTTCCGATGGAGAAGCTGGTGCTGGTTCGGTAGTCTGTCCGCCTGGCGACTGCAACACGCGCTCGGTGTCCGGGCCGACGATGCCGGTGACGGGCAGCCCGTTCTTCTCCTGAAAACTGCGAATGGCGCTGCGCGTCTGGACGCTCATCACGCCATCGATCGGCAGTTGCAGATTCAAGGCTTGATTGAGCAGCGTCTGCACCCAGCGTACGTATTCACTGGCGGCGGACGAGTCCGGCGCAGACAGGTACGTGCGCCGTCCGATGCGGGGCGGTGGATATTTGGGCCAGCGCGGCCGGGGTCGGGGGCGCGGCGCGCCCGGGCGTGGTGGCGCGATCGGGCGTGGAGCACCCACCCGCGGCACGTTGAAACGCGTTCGAGGTGGCAATCGCCGGAAACGGCTCAGTTCTTCATCACTCTCAAATTCGGCGGATAGATCGAATTCTTCTTCGAACTCGAATTCATCATCGATACTCATGGGGTACTCCTCCCGATCGAGCCACGCGGCTTCTATAGTTATTTTCTGACGGCCCGATTGGTACAACCGTCGCTTTCCAGTTGCGGCGCGGCGCGGCCATTGGCTTCGAACGCAAACACCAGGATGCAGTCAATCCCGCCGAACTTGCCCCGATTCATGACGTGCTCCGTCACATAGCGGCCGTAGAAAATGTGGAACGGCTCATGCATCAGCGTCGCCAGTATCGAGAGCGTGTCACCGGCCTTCATCGCATCCCAGAAATCATGGCCCAGGCAAATCACCCGGCTGTTGGCGGGATCCACGCTTTCATCGCCCCAACTTGAGCAGCCAAAGCCGCCGGGATTATTTCCGCAGTCCGGGCAGTTGGTCGCGTTGATCGTGCAGAAGTATTTGATGCGGCCGCCGGCCAGCAAGTCGGCCACGCGCGCGCAGCGCGTCGCCACCACGTCGCCCCGGTCTTTGATGGTGGCGGTGGGCGTCAGCCAGGTCGGCACGAATTCCGGCGTGACCCGGAAGATTTTTAGGAACAGCTTGCGCGTCGCCGCGGATCGGCTGCCGCGCTTGAGGTCGTTTGCCGCCTTGCGCAGCAGAGTGATCGCCACGCCAATCTGCGCGTCGATGATGGCCAGCGCCTCGGCCTGCGTTTTTCCCGCGCGCCTCAAGGCCGCGGTGCATTCCGCCGCCGGGCCGGAGAAGCCCTTGATAAATTTCAGGGCAGCCGGAGCCGTTGGCGGGGCTGCGCCGCCCAGCGCAGCCTTGATCGCCGCTTCGGTCCTGGCGCCCACCACACCATCCGCGCCCAGGCCGTGTTTCTGCTGGAAACTGCGAATGGCGCTGCGCGTCTGCGCGCCCATGAGGCCATCGGTGCTGAGCCTCAGCCCCAGGATTTTGTTGAGCGATTCTTGCACCCATTGGATGTAGGCACGGCTCGATCGATTGAGCGGGGGAGCCTCCCATTCTTCTTCAAACTCGTAATCGAACTCGAACGGCTCGATTTGTAAATCGTATTCGAACATGTCATGCCTCCACTGGTTACATGGCTTGTTTCCACGCATTGATTTGATCGACCACATCTTTCGTCATCACGACGCCCATATTCGAGGTTGGCCGGCTTCTCGACGTGGGCTTGCACCCATCCAACACTTCGTGGCAGGTGCCCCCGTGAACGGCGACGAGGTAGCGCTTGCCGGTATTCGGGAAAAAGAGCCACACGGGCGCGCCGCTCTGCCCTTCCGACGTGTCCGTGAGATAGGTGATCAGTTCGTTGACCCGCTGGCCTTTGATCGTGGGCGGCACATCTCTAACGGCGTCAAACGCCACCCACTGCGTGTGACTTTGACTCTTGGGATAGCCGCCGACGTTGACGATCTTGCCGGTGAGGAACGCCTGGCTGAGCGGCTGAATGAGCGTGCCGGGGGCGCGGCTCGCGCTGCTCCAATAGCCCAACGTCTGATTGCCCAGGCTGCTGAATTTCTGATCGCCGATCGCGGTCTTGAGTTTGATGAGCGCGTAATCCCAGCGCACGTCGAGGCTGCTTTCAAACTTCGACAGATAGGTGATGGATTCCGATTCGGCTTTGCCAAAGGGAAATTTGTCGTCGCCATTGCGGCCCGGATAGGCCCACACCAGCAGCGCTTTGCGTTTGTCTTTGGTGCCTTTAGAGCCGGTGATCTGAGCATAGACATTGTGCGCGGCTGTCAGGACATGCCGGGGACCGACGAGCAGCCCGCTGCCCGCATCGAAGTCAACGGCGTCAAACCCATCCGGATCGCGAAACCGCACCTTCAAAGAGCAGATCCATCTGAAGGGCGCGCGGCTGGT
>JACRBO010000691.1 GCA_016219235.1 Chloroflexota bacterium | reverse complement strand
GTGGGGGCCGCCGTTTCTCGGCGGGCCGCCCTTCATCGGCACAGAAAGCGCCTATTTTCTGGCCGTCAATCGCAACAAGCGCAGCGTCGAGATCGACATCACGACGCTGGCGGGGCAAGCCATCATGCGCCGCCTGCTGGCGACCGCCGATATTTTCGTCTGCAACGTGCGCAAGGTCGAATCGTTGAAGAAGGTGGGCCTCGATCCTGAAACCGTGCGGGCCTACAACCCCCGATTGATCTTCTGCTCGATCACGGGCTACGGGCGCACCGGTCCCTACGCCGGACGCGGTGGCTACGATCTGGTCGCGCAGGCCGAAGCCGGACTCATGGCCGCCACCGGTGAACCCGACGGCGAGCCGATGCGGTGGCCGGTCGCCATCGCCGATATGACCACCGGCGTCTGGTCAGCGATGGGGATTCTCGCCGCACTCTATGCGCGCGAAAAAACGGGGCAGGGCCAGTTCATCGATCAAGCGTTGTTCGACAGTCAACTCGGTTGGGCGCCCGTCATGGCGAGTGACTATTTCGCCACCGGCCAGCGTCCGCCCCGCATCGGCAATCGGCACGCTACCATCGTGCCGTATCAAGTCTTCAAGGCGCGCGACAAACACATGATCATCGCGGTGGGCAATCAAGCCCTGTGGGCGCGCTTCTGCGATGTGATCGGGCTGGGCGCGGAACTGCGCGACGACGCCCGTTTCGCCGCGAACCCCGATCGGATTGCGAATTATTCACAGTTGATGTCCATCCTCGAACCGCGCTTTCTTCATCACGACGCCGATCATTGGCTCGATCAATTGCGCGCCGCCGAGATTCCGTGCGGGGCTATCAATGCACTCGATGAGGCTCTCAACGATCCACAGATTCAACATCGCGGCATGATCGTGGAGTTCGAGCATCCCGTCGGCCCGATCAAGGCCCTGGCGACACCGTTACATCTATCGGACACGCCCGTCACCTATCGACGACGACCACCGTTGTTAGGCGAACACACAGCGGAAGTATTGGCTGATCTGGATCAATAAGCAGTCGTGGTCTATCGATACGACACGCACCACGCATCACGCCATACGTTTCACTCATCACTCATCACTCGTCAAAGGATCCCACCATGCTCATCACCCACGGCCGCATCGCAACATATGGCAAGAACCCGCAGGTCATCGACGACGGCGCGATCTATGTCGAAGGCGATCAGATCGTCGAGGTCGGCTCAACACTCGATTTGCTGACCCGTTATCGTGACGCCGATAAGCTCGACGCGAAGGGACAGCTGGTCTTGCCCGGTTCGATCTGCGGGCACACCCATTTTTACGGTGCGTTCGCGCGCGGCATGAACATTCCCGGCGCGCCCGCCAAGACCTTCATCGAGATTCTGGAAAAGTTGTGGTGGCGGCTCGATCGCGCACTCGACGAAGACAGCATCCGCCTGTCCGCGCTGGTCTGCCTCATCGACGCAATCCGCAACGGCACGACCACGCTGATCGATCATCATGCCAGCCCCAACTACATCGACGGGTCGTTGGACATCTGCGCGGACGCAATCGTGCAATCGGGCCTGCGGGTGTGCGAGTGCTACGAAGTCACCGATCGCAACGGACCGGACGGCGCTAAAGCCGGTATCGCCGAAAACGTGCGCTTCGCAAAATCTTTACGCACCACGCACCACGCAACACTGGCTGCTTCGTTTGGCCTGCATGCCTCCTTCACCGTCGGGCTGGAGACGCTCGATCGGTGCGTGGCCGAAGCGCATGCGCTGGGTCTGGGCTTTCACGTCCACGTGGCCGAAGACGCCGCCGACGAAGTCCACGCGGAACGCACCTACGGTGTGCGCGTGGGCGAGCATCTCCGCGCGGCGAATGTGTTGGGCGAAAAAACCCTATCCGCGCACTGCGTTCACGTCAACGATGCAGAGATTGCCTTGCTGGCGAAGACGAAGACGAAGGTCAGCCATCAACCGCGCAGCAACATGAACAACGCCGTCGGAACGGCGCGCGTGCAAGCGATGCTGGATGCGGGCGTGACGGTGGGCCTGGGCAACGACGGCCTGAGCAACAATATGTACAGCGAAATGAAGGCCACTTACTTCGTGCACAAGGCCGCGCTGCACGATCCGCGCGCGATGAGCGGCGATACGGTGACGCGCCTCGCGTACGAGAACAACGCGCAGATCGCTTTGCTGTTCTGGCCCAAACCCGTCGGCGAGTTGACGCCCGGCGCGTATGCGGACATCGTCTTCCTGGATTACTTCCCTTACACGCCATTGACGGCCGGCAATTTGCCGTGGCAGATTATATTTGGTGTTGATGGCTCACACGTCACCACGACGATCGTGGGCGGCAAAGTGCTGATGCGCGATCGCGTCTTGTTGACGCTCGACGAAGAGCGCATCGCCGCCGAGGCCCGCGCCATCGCGCCGCGAGTATGGAAGCGCTTTGAGGAAATCACCGCGCAGGAGAGCCGTTAGGCACTTTCATCCCAGAACCGCAATGCGAGTAAATTTTCGATCCACGAATTCACACGAACCGACTCGAATGCTTTATTTGGCGGAGATTCGTGGTGATTCGTGGATCGATTCTTAATGCTCGTCATCCACGATTCGAGTCCTGGACAGGAGAACTGAATGAGTTTTCACTTCGACAATGGCGCGTGGTGGTGCGAAGAAATCTCCATCAATCAATTGGCCGATCAATACGGCACACCGCTCTATCTTTACAGCCGTGCGCAACTAGAAGCCAATTATCGCCGCGTAGCCGATGCCTTTGCGCCGCTCAACGCGCACCTGCATTTCTCGGTCAAATCCAACGCCAACGGCGCGCTGTTGCGCGTGCTGCGCAATCTTGGTTCCGGTTTCGATGTGGTGTCCGGCGGCGAACTGTTTCGCGCGCTGCAAGCCGGGGCTGATCCTTCGACCATCGTCTTTGCCGGCGTAGGCAAGACCCGCGCCGAACTGGAGTACGCGATCGATCACGGCGTGGGCTGGATCAACGTCGAATCGGCGCAGGAACTCGACGTGCTCGACGAGATTGCAACGACCCGATTATGCCGCTCATCGATCGCGCTGCGCGTGAATCCATCCGTCGAGGCTGACACGCATCATCACATCGCCACGGGTGGGCATCGATCCAAGTTCGGGATCGATGTGGCCGAAGCGCGCTCGATTTTGCAGAACGCGGATCGTTATCCGCATCTGGACATTGCCGGTTTGCACATCCACATTGGATCGCAACTCGCCACGCCCGATGGGACCGTGGCGGCGATCGAGCGCATTCTGCCGCTGACCGACGTTCATCCCATCCGCTGTCTCGATCTGGGCGGCGGCTTCCCGGTCGCTTATCGCCCGATCGATCGTTTTCCCGAACCGGCCGCCTTTGCCGAGAAGATTATCCCTTTGCTCAAAGACCGCTCGTTTGAGATCGCGATCGAACCCGGCCGCTCGATCAGTGCGGATGCGGGCGCGTTGATCGCCACCGTGCAGTACGTCAAGCCGCGCGATGGCCGCCGCGTTGTCGTGGTGGACGCCAGCATGACCGAGTTGCTTCGCCCCGCGTTGTACGAGGCGTATCATCACATCGAAGCCGTGAATCGTGGTGATGCAACAACTGAATTGGCTGACATTGTCGGACCGGTATGCGAGTCTGCGGATGTGCTGGGGACCGATCGGGTGTTGCCGGTTCTCCAGCGAGGTGATCGAGTGATCGTCTTCAATGCGGGGGCGTACGGCATGTCGATGGCGTCGAATTACAACAGCCGACCGCGACCGGCCGAAGTGCTGGTCGAAGGCGCAACGCCGCGCCTGATTCGCCGCCGCGAAACGTGGGAAGACTTGATCGAGTTGGAAAACGTCGTCTAAACCAACACGAGCCGCCCGTCGACTGCTCGTGTTCTTTTTACGAAGAATAGTTAATCATCGCGCTGCGGCCCGTCGTCGATGGGCAATGTCACGCAGAATATGGTGCCTCGCCCGACTTTGCTCTCCACGGCAACTGTGCCGCCGTGC
>JACRBO010000081.1 GCA_016219235.1 Chloroflexota bacterium | reverse complement strand
GTCTGCAGCAGCGGATGAGGACGGGTGCCGGCCGTCCAAACCAATGTCTCGGCGAGACTCTCTTCATCGGGTTTCAACTGTACCGCGCCCGATCGGGCGTCGGCAACCCGCGTGTTCAATTTGAAGGTCACGCCGCGCTCAGCCATCCGTTCCAGCGCATATGCGGCCAGCGGCTCGCTCAACTCCGGCAGGATGCGCTCGCGCGCGTGGACGAGCACGATGCGCAGCGCTTCGGGCGGAATGTGCGGATAGTAAACCAACATGCCCCGCGCAAAATCGTTCAACGCCCCGGCTAACTCCGCGCCGGCAAAGCCGCCGCCCGCGATGACGAAAGTCACCAGGGCCTGACGGATCGCCGGATCGGTTTCCTGATCGGCGCGTTCAAACATCCGAATCACATGATTGCGCAGGCGCATCGCGTCTGACAACGATTTGAAATCGAAGGCCGTGTCTTCGACCCCCTTCATTCCCAGATAGTTCGACACGGATCCCAAAGCCAGCACCAAATGATCGTAAAGAAGTTCCAACGTTCGATTTGCTGGCCGGTCGATGAGCACCGTCACACAGCGCCGCTCAAGATCGATGCGCGTCACCTCGCCATGAACCACATCGGTACGGTGCAGGCTCGTGCGCAACGGGCTGCTGATGTGGGTCGGTTCCAGGCTGCTGGCGGCCACTTCAGCCAACATGGGCGTAAACAGCAGCGCATTCGTATCGCTCACCAGCGTGATCGACACGGATCGATCGGCGCCGAATTGTCGCTCGAGCTGCTCGGCGGTCGTCCGGCCGGCAAAGCCGCCGCCCACGATCACGATGCGAGTCTTGATCTGGCGCGGCGGCGGCGGCGGTGAGTATTCCGGCCCGAAGCGCCAAACCGCGAGATCGTTCAAGACCTGGGTCAACACGCCCAGGCTCGCGCCATAGAGCACCCAACCGACCAGCGCCGAAAACTGCGCGCGCATCCCGGCAACGGTCCATTGAGGTGGCTGGCCCATCAGCAGCGGCAACACAACCACATTGATCATGGCCCACAGCGGCACACCCAGGGCTGCGGCGACCATGAGGCTGTCGATGTAGGCGCGGGTGGTCGGGCGAAAAGCGAGCGTGTAGCCGACGCCGACGAGAATGCCCAGCAACACACCCAATGCGCTATTATGCAGCGTAGCGATCAACACGCTGCTGCTGATCAGGCCCGCGCTCAAACCGATGATTCCACGTCGGAAGTAGGTCTGCATATTGAGATTTGCCTTGTACTAAGTTGTACTCTTCGGCGCAGCGTCACGACGTTGTGCCAGGATCGGCGTAGCGACCCGCGGCGCGACACTGCGAATCACGAATGTTAATATCAACCCGACATACAGCGGCCCAAACTCGATCACCTGCACGATCGAAATCGGCCGCCAGCGAATGAAGAACAGATACGATAGTGCGATCGTGCCGCTGAAGATCAGCCAGGCCGACATCGGCGCGAACTTCAAACCGATGAATCTGCCCGGCTCGACGAGCACGACGATCAGCGGCAGCAGCCACAACAGATACCACGCGAACAGATTCTGCGTCGTCAGCGTGAACCACCCGATCAGCCACACGCAGCGCATCAGGGCCTCACGCCCCGTTGCAGCAGGTCGTAGCACAAAGACCAGTGACAGCACCGCGAGGCCGCCGAAGGTGATGGCGTTGACCAGCGTTGAGCCGGGCACTTGCCATTGCTTCGCAATTTCAAACAAGCCATGCGCCAGTCCCATGTTGAAGTTTTCGTCAAAGTATTGCGGCAAGAAACCGATTGGGCTTGCGCCTTGAGCGGCATAGTACGCATAACCAATCGCGAGGACGGCAACGAATCCGCCGAGAGTCTTGAGGGTATTTCGCAGGCCGCGCCATGACCAGGGACGCGGCAGCGGCAGCAGCGCGAATAACAGCAGTGCCGGAAATAACTTGATTGAAGTCGCCAACCCCAGACTCACGCCCAGCAACTTATATCGATCTGTTACGCGCGTATAAAACGCCAGACAGAGCAATGGCAGCAGCAAGCCATCAATGTGACCGGCGTGAGCGACCTCGAAGATTAACAGCGGACTCCACAAGTAGATCAACAATCGTTCGGGTGGTTGATTGAAAAAGCGCAGCACTTTCAGTAACAACCACGCCCCGATCAACTCCGCGAGCACGAAGATCGCTTTGAAGCCAATCACCCTGTCGCCGACGATGCGCCAGATGACGGCAAACGCCAGCTGCGCGCCGGGCGGATAAACCGTGACGACCGACTTGCGATTGACGTTGGGCCACACCGCTACGTCGCCGCGCCGCAAATCGATCAACTCCGGTGCGTTCGGCGGATACTGGTAAGGACTGAGGGCGTGCGTTTGCACGCGACCGTCCCACACGTAGCGGAACATATCGTCGGATAACGTCGGTTTGGTCGGCAGCAAAATCAAATTGAACAGCACGGCAAATCCGACGACGATCCATCGTGTCAATCGTGACGCCACCGACGATCGCAGGACGATGGCAACAGCCGCCAGATACAAGACGAACGCCGCCCCATACGCCACCACGAACTCGATCGTGCGCGCGCGCAGATCACCTAACCCCACCGCGGCCACATAGGCCAGCAGCGAGGCGAAACCGATCACGATGAGCAGGAAGTTCGATCGGGACATGGCAAGTGATGAGTGATGAGTAATGAGTAACGAGTAACGAGTAATGCGTAAGGTTTCACTCGTCACTCGTCACTCATCACTCATCACTCGTTACTCATTACTCGTTACGTTTCACATGGCCCAGGCCAGCACGCGAGCCAATTTATTGCCTTTGTTCGCCGCGTCGACCAATCGGGGGCGCAGCAGCGCGTCGAGGCCAAAGTAACGACCCGGCGCAAACGCGATCATCAACAGCGACAGCACGGGCAGGAAGTTGTAACTCCATTCCCATTCAAACGGATTGCTGATGCCGGCCAGTCCCACCCACAGTTGCAGTGACAGGGCCAGCGCGACCAGGCCGCCCAATCGTGAAAACAAGCCGAGAAACAGGCTGACGAAAATTACTGCTTCCATCCCGAACACCACGTAACCGAACCACTGAATGTTGGGTTTCACGAAGGCGTCGATGAATGCGCCGTTGGCCGCCGCGATGAAGCCCACATCCACCGCAATTTCGGGGCCGCCTTGATTATCCAGATTGGCTGCCAGCACCGGATGCGGACGGTTGGCCCACGCGGCCTGCACGCCGATCCAATCGCATAAACCGCTGGTGCGGCGCAGGCTGCCGCTTGCGTCGAAACTGGCAAAGGCATAATCGGGCGAGCAGCCAAACGTCGGCGGCGTCTTCCACCACAGCTGCGTGAAGAACAGATACGCCAGCAACAACCGGGCAATAATCAGCGCGGCTTTCTGAAAGCGTGATAGCGAATCAGTCATCACCAACCTCCCTGAGATTTAAGGCGAGCCGCGTGCAACACGGCGATGACCGTCATGCCGTCGCGAATCTCGCTATCGATCACCATCTGCAACACTTGATCGAAAGGTAATATCGCCCGCTCGAAAAACTCGGTATCGTCGGGCGGCGACTCCGCCGCCGCCAGGTCACGCCCGATATACAGATGCGCGATTTCCTCGCACACGCTTTTCGACGTGTGATAGGAACTGACCCGGCGCAGCTCGTTGGCGCGATAACCGGCCTCTTCCATCAACTCGCGTTGGGCCGCTTGCTCCAGCGTCTCGTCCGGCGCGACACCGCCCGTCGGCATCTCCCAACGGTGATTTTCACGCGCCGGATAGCGATACTGGCGCACCATGACGACATGCTCATCGTCGACAAACGGCAGCACGCCGACACATTGACCAAATTCACACACGCCATAAATAGTCGTACGACCGTCGGGCATTTGGGCCACGTCTTCGCGCAAACGCATCCACTTATTGCGATACACCTCACGCGTGCTCAATGTTGTCCAGGGTTGCGGCGGCATGCTGTCTCCTGATCGGTCTCTCAACGTCGAGAATCGTTACAGATCGTTGATGGGGTCACAGTCGGGTTGCTGATCAGACCGCAAAACGGCAGTTGCACGAAAGTGCTGTCAGCGGTGTGCCACACCGGAATGAGCGGTTGATTGAACTCACTGGCTCGGCGCGATATATCGCCCACTTGCACTTTGCCCAGGTGCGGCACATAGGCGTAACGCAGCGTGTGATACGCCCGATCGGTCACACCCTCTTCATCGCGTGTCACATCGCGCACCAGCATGAGGCTAAGCATTTGCGTGCCG
>JACRBO010000682.1 GCA_016219235.1 Chloroflexota bacterium | reverse complement strand
TCGAATGGACGATGAGGAGGGAATGATGAGAGGTTCAACACTGCTACGAACAATTGGTTCAGGGCTTGCGGCGATGTGCGTGGCGTTTGCCGCCCTGCTGGTGCTGCCCGGCTCCACAGCAAGCGCGACCGAACTCAGGCAAGGCGGGGTAGTACTGGAAAACCTGCTGAAACGCGAGCAGATTGTGCTTAACAATCAGCAAGAGCGATTGACCCTGTCGGATCAGGTAGCGACTACGGCGCAACAATGGATCACGGATTTGCAGGCTGAGGGCAATGACGTCAGCGCGCTGCAAGCGGCCCTGACGGCGTTTCAAGCGGGCGTGGCCCAGGCTCGAATCAGTTTCGATACGGCCAGGCAACTTCTGGATGCGCACGCCGGTTTCGATGCGAGCGGCCAGGTAACCGGGGCAACGCAAGCCCTGAAAACGGCTAGCGATGCCGGGCGGGCCGAGCGGCAGTGTCATTTGACCCTCACACAAGCGACGATCGATTTTCGAGCGGCGGTCCGGGCTTATCGTCAGGCGAATCACTAAACGGGGCGGGGTATTGATCATGCGCAAAGTCAATCGAATCAAGTTATTCGCAGGTGTCGTCCTGAGCGTACTGTGTATTGCAACGCTGGCCGCGTGCGGCGGGCGACGTTCGCAGACGGAATCGATTCCAACCAATCCGCCGCAGGCGACAGCTGCGCCACAAAAAGCACAACCGACGACCGTCCCTGCTCCGGCACAGCCCACAACCGTCCCGGCGGTCGAACAAGCAACAGCCACAGCGCTGCCCACGGCCACACTTGAACCAGCGGCGACAGCCACAGTCGCTCCGGCCAAATCCAGCGAATCAGGTGCGGCGCTGGAACAGATGCTGGAGCAGCTGTTCAACGCGAATAATTCAGCCGATCAGCTGGATGATGTGCCGCAAGTGAAATGACACAGCGGGCAAACGAGCATGTGATGGAACGAGGTCAGCGATAGGCTGGCCTCGTTTTTTGAGTGTAGGTTTGGGACACGGAGGGCGCGGGTGAAACGGATATGAAGTTTTCAGCGGATGCGGCGCGGCGCGGGGCGGCGCGAAGCGGATGAACGGATGGAAACGGATAAAGGGTTCTCAGCGGATGGTTAAAACGGATAAGCGGATGGCGGCCGCCAACGGACTCTTGAGCGGTCACGCTGCGCGGGACAGAAACGGACGAACGGATGATCCCCGTCGGTTGACCGTAGGGTAAGGGGCGTTACAATGAGGGCAACTTTTGGGTTGAGTAGAGCGTCTATAGAGGGAAGAAGGAAACAAGTAGGCAAGTAGACAAGGCCAAGCGATCATCTTGTCACGCGAAGCGTATCATCCCTTCATCTTGTCATCTTGCCATCTTGTCAGGGACAAACATGAGTCGTCGAAAGAAAGTCTTTTTCAGCCTAATCGTACTCGTCGCCATAAGCATCGGCGTCATCTACGCGTGGCTGTTTGTCGATCTGCCGTCGCTGGAGACGCTGTATCAACGCGCCACGGCGGCCTCGACGAAAATTCTCGATCGCAACGGGCGAACGCTGTACGTGATTTCCGATCCGCATCAGGGGCAGCATTCGCCGGTCAAACTGAGTGACATTCCGCTGTACTGCCGGCAGGCCACCATCGCCACCGAGGACGCCAATTACTATTCGCATCCGGGCGTGGACCTCGTCGGCATTGTGCGCGCGGTGGTGATCAACTTGCAGGGCGGCGAAGTGCTATCGGGCGGCAGCACCATCACGCAGCAGTTGGCGAAGAATCTGATGTTGTCACCGGAAGAGGCCGCGCAACGCACCATCACGCGCAAACTGCGCGAAAGCATCCTGGCGTGGCGCATCACGCAGACCTTTTCCAAAGATGATGTCCTCGCCTTGTATCTCAACGAGGTGTATTACGGCAACCTCGCCATTGGCATCGAGGCGGCGGCGCAGACCTACTTCGGCAAGGCGGTGGGCGAACTCGATCTGGCGGAGTGTGCGATTTTGGCCGGACTGCCGCAATCGCCCGCGCGTTACGATCCGTTGAGCGATCTGCCGGCGGCGAAAGAACGACAAGCCGTCGTGCTCGATTTGATGTTGAAGCAAAATATGATCACGGCGGAGCAGGTCGATTTAGCGAAGTCCGAGAATCTGCAATTCGCGCCCACCTCATACCCGATCGAAGCGCCGCACTTTGTGGCTTACGTGCGCCAGTGGCTCGAAGATCGCTATGGCCTGGAAGCGATCTACACACAGGGCTTCGTCGTGACCACCACGCTCGATCTCGATTGGCAGAACACCGCGCAAGCGATCGTGCAGCGGCAGTTGGCCGAACTGACGCGCGACAAGCCCAATGAGCCGGGCAAGAACGTCAACAATGCGGCCGTGGTCGCCGTCGATCCGCAATCGGGTGAAATTCGCGTGATGCTGGGCAGCCCCGATTATTTCACGGCGAAGATCGACGGTGCGGTAAATGCCGCCATCGCGCATCGGCAGCCCGGATCGAGCATCAAACCGATCACGTATGCGGCGGCCTTCGATCCGACCGCGCCCGATCCGCTGACGCCTGCTTCGATGATTCTCGACGTCCGCTCGTCTTTCCCCACGAAGGAAGGTGATCCGTATGTGCCCAAGAATTACGATCAACAATTTCACGGGCCGGTGTCGGCGCGCACGGCGCTGGCGTCGTCGTATAACATCCCCGCGGTGAAAGTGTTACAGCACATCGGGCTGCCGAGGACAATCGAGTTGGCGCGTAAACTCGGCATCACGACCTTCGGCCAACCCGATCGATATGGTTTGGCCCTCACGCTCGGCGGCGGCGAAGTGCGCCTGATCGATATGACAATGGCGTTTAGCGTCTTTGCCAATGGCGGCTACAAGATCGATCCGGTGGCGGTGACGGAGATCAGCAACGCGCGGGGCGAGGTGGTCTATCGGAGCACGCCGCAGAGCGGCGAGATTGTGCTCGATCCGCGCGTGGCGTATTTGATCACGAGCATTCTCAGCGACAACAAAGCGCGCGCGCCCGCCTTCAGCGAATACAGCGTGCTGCGACTGACGCGGCCTGCCGCTGCAAAAACAGGCACGACGACGGACTGGCGCGACAACTGGACGTTGGGCTACACGCCTGATCTGGTAACAGGTGTGTGGGTGGGCAACGCGGATAATCAACCGATGGAGCATGTGAGCGGCGTGACGGGCGCGGGACCGATCTGGCACGACTTCATGCAAGCGGCGTTGAAGGGCCAACCCGAACGCGACTTCACGCGGCCCGCCGGTTTGATCGATGTCGATGTGTGCGCGACGTCGGGTTTGCTGCCGACAGAGTATTGTCCCTTCACAAAGCGCGAAGTCTTCATCGCGGGCACACAGCCCACGCAGCCCGATAATCTGTACCAACCGATCAAGATCGATGTGATGACGGGCTTGCCCGCGACGGCCGACACGCCGCAAGACCGCATCGAGACGAAGGTGTATTTGAGGCTGCCCGCCGAGGCGCGGGAATGGGCGCGAGACAATGGGATTCCCCAACTGGCAATGACCAACACTGCCCCACTGCCCGGCAGTGCGGGTGACCAATTAACACTGACCAATGGTCAGTCAGCAGTCAGCGCAGAGCAGACGCCAGTCAGGATAACGCGGCCGGATAATGGCACAATCTATCGTGTCACGCCGCAGACACCGATCGAGACGCAGCAGATTCCGGTGCAGGCGATTGTGGCGGATAGCGTGCGACTTCAACGCTTGATGATCTATGTGGACGAGCGGTTGATTGGCACGTTCACCTCAAGCCCGGCGCGGGCGTGGTGGACGTTGGAGTTGGGGACGCACACGATTAAGGCGCAGGTTGTTGACGAGCAAGGCAAGATAACTGAAAGCGTCCCCGTCAGCATCGTAGTGACGCAATAGCATAGGACAGAGTGCATGTTCATTCCGCCCAGCATGATGGAGGGTTCAAAACCTGAATATCGACCGGAGCCTTTTGCTCCGGCCATTCCTTCGATCTCAGCCGAGTCTCTCAAGTCATCTTTCGCCTCAATCCTCGATTCACTTGATATTGTCGAGTCGCAGGTATCGGGTGGACAGGGCGGCACAAGTTGGCCCATTAAAACTCTTAACGTCAAGCTGGAATCCACTGGCGAGATTATCTTCATGTTAGCCGGAGCCGTCTTCGCTTTATGGTGGTGTCTGGCTTATACCGACTTCCGGCGTGGATTGTTTATAGCGCCACTCCCCCTATGGG
>JACRBO010000694.1 GCA_016219235.1 Chloroflexota bacterium | reverse complement strand
GCATTGCCGTTCGTGTCGGTGATCGTCACGATCGTGTTGTTGAAGCTCGAGTGAATGTGCACATGCCCGTGCGCGGCAACGCGCTTGGTCTTCTTACTCGTCGTGCGCTTGACTCGCTGAGTGCGACCCATAACTTTACCTCTCCTTACACTGTCCGTTGCTTGGAAACTGGTAGATTAGTATATTAGTAGATTAGGAGATTGGTAGTGGGTAGATCAGCCATCGGTTTATCGCTGACTGATCTACCAGGTTACCAATTTACTAAGTCACTAATTTACCAGGTTACTAACGCTACTTCTTCTTCGCGCCGCGCCGTCGGCCACGACCCGGGACGGTCTTCTTGGGACCCCGGCGGGTGCGTGCGTTGGTGCGAGTGCGTTGGCCGTGTACCGGCAAACTCCGGCGATGGCGCAGGCCGCGGTACGCGCCGATTTCGGTGAGGCGCTTGATGTTCAACGACACCTCGCGGCGCAGATCACCCTCGACCTTGTGCTGCTTTTCGATCAATTCGCGCAGCAAATTGGTCTCGGCTTCGGTCAAATCTTTGATGCGCGTGTCAGGGCTGATACGCGCCTGGGCCAGAATTTCCTGGCTGGTTGGCAGACCGATGCCATAGATATAGGTTAAGCCGACTTCAACCCGCTTGGCGCGGGGCAGGTCAACGCCTGCGATACGTGCCATAAAATGCCTCCACTAGCCTTGCACTTGCTTATGCTTCGGGTTTTCGCAGATCACACGCACTTTGCCTTTGCGCCGAACAATCTTGCACTTCGGGCAGATGCGCCGGACAGACGGTCCAACTTTCATGGTGCTAACTCCTGTGAAACCCATCAGGGTTTACGAAACCTGTCAGGTTGTCTTGATTACTTCGCGTTCTCAATCGCCGCCATGACGGCAGCCGAGACTACTTCCATCGGTTGTGTGCCGTCGATCAACGTGATCATCTGGCGCGCCTGGTAATACTCAATCAACGGTGAAGTCTGTTCCAGATAGACATTGATGCGACGCGCCTGAACTTCCGGCTTATCATCATCCCGTTGGTAAACTTCACCGCCGCAGGCATCACACACTTTGTCGATCTTCGGCGGCTTCGTTTTGGCGTTGTAAATCTCGCCGCACTTCCGGCACGTCCAGCGCTCACCCAACCGATCGAGCAACACAGCCTGCGGCGCGTTGATGAACAAGACATGCCGAATCTTGTCACCGCGCTCGCCCAGCAATTTCTCCAGCGCTTCCGACTGGGCAACTGTGCGCGGAAAGCCGTCGAACAAAATGCCTGGTTGGGTGTCGGCATCCTTCATCCGCTCGCGCACCATGCCGATGGTTACATCGTCCGGCACGAGCTTGCCTTCATCCATGTACTTCTTGGCCAGTTGGCCCAGTTCCGTTTGCTTCTTCAAATGCTCACGGAACAAATCTCCTGTGGCGACGTGCGCCAGGCCAAGTTGCTCTTTCAGTCGCGCAGCCTGTGTGCCCTTGCCGACGCCGGGCGGCCCAAACAGGATAAAGTAATTAGCCATGTGTCTGCCCTTTTCCCCGCGTTCAACAGCCAATTGGTCAACTGGTAATTGGGCCTGCTACTACTTTCCCTTGTGTACTTATCTACTTGTCTACTTAATGAACCCTTCGTAGTGCCGCATCGTCAACTGAGCCTCCAGTTGGCGCATCGTGTCGAGTACCACACCCACGACAATGAGCAAGCCAGTGCTCAAGATCGAGAAGTTCACGGCATTGTCAATCAGGCCCGTAATCGAGATCAGGAACGGCATCACCGCGATACCGCCCAGGAACAGCGCGCCTACCAGCGTAATGCGGCGTGTGACGCCATTCAAATACTCTTCGGTGCGTGGCCCTGGCCGAATACCCGGGATGAACCCGCCCTGCTTCTGCAACGTATCTGGCAGGTTCTGCTGCTGCACCATCACGTCGGTGTAGAAGTAGGTGAAGCCGACCACCAACAGGAAGTACAGAATCCAGTAAATGAACGACAGTGAGTGTCGGCCGCCGCTGAAAATATTCACCACCTGGGTGAAGAAGTTCGCCACGCCCGGATCCGTGGAACCGGCGAAGATCTGCGAGATGATGGCCGGCAGCGTCAAAATCGACTGCGCGAAGATCAGCGGAATCATGCCCGCCATGTTCACCTTTAGCGGAATATGCGTTGATCCGCCGCCATACACCTTGCGCCCGCGCACTCGCTTGCCGTACTGCACCGGAATGCGGCGCTGACCTTCTTGCACCACCACGATCACCAGCACGATGAGCGTGACGATGATGACGAAGGCAAGCAACGAGCCGACTGCCTTCGTGGGGTCGGCCAACAATTGCGCGATGTTTTGCGGCAAGCGCGCAACGATACCACCAAAGATGATGATTGACAAGCCCTGTCCGATGCCTTGCTCGGTAATCATTTCGCCGAGCCAGATGGCAAAGAACGTGCCGGCCGTCATGGTCAGGATGACCGACATCGTCGGCAAAATCTGCTCAGGCCCAAAGCCGAAGTTCTTGATAATCTCGCCCTGGGTGCTGAACAGCCGCACCTGGCCGATACCCGACAGCATCGCCATCGGGACGGTGAGAATGTACGTGTAGGTCTCGATCTTCTTGCGGCCGGCCGAGCCTTCTTCCTTCATCATCCGCTCTAACGCCGGAATCACGCCGACCAGCAATTGCAGAATAATCTGCGCGGTGATGTACGGATACACGCCCATCGCCAGCACTGAGAAGTTAGAGACCGCACCGCCTGACAACAGATTGATGACATTCGCCAGCGCGCCCACACCCGAAGTCGTGTTGAACAGGCTGTCGAGCGCGGCCTGATCAACACCCGGCACCGGGATGTGCGACGCGACACGGTAGATCACCAGAATCAACAGCGTGAAGAGGATCTTCTTCCGCAGGTCAGGCAGTGCAAAGGCACTTCGAACGGCTTGAATCATCGTTTATCTCCGATTGAGGAGTTCGCGCCCCACGGCGGTTACAGCGGCAGAATCTCGATCGTGCCGCCGACCGCTTCAATCTTCTGGCGAGCCGACTCGCTGATGCGGTGCGTCTTGACGTTCAAGGCCTTATCCAGATCACCGTGGCCCAGAATCACCACCGGCTCACCGGCATCGTGAATCAGCCCGGCAACCGTCAGCACCATCGGATTGATTTCCGCACCGGCCGCAAATTCGTTCAAATCGCCCAGATTCACGGGCGAATAGTATATCTTGTTGCGCGAGGTAAAACCGACACCGCGTGCGAACGGCAGTTTACGCACAAGCGGCAAGTTACCGCCCTGATGGTACGGGGCCTTGGTCCCGCCCGATCGAGCGTGCTGGCCCTTCTTGCCGCGCCCCGCGTAGGTGCCCTGCCCCGAACCGAGGCCGCGCCCGACGCGCTTCTTCCGAGTTTTCGCGCCTTCGCCTGGTTGTAGATCATGCAGTTTCATTTGACTTCCTCGACAGCGACCAAAAAGGCCACTCTGGCGATCATCCCGCGAGCCACCGGCCCATCGATATGCTCGACCGTTTGATGCATCCGACGCAGGCCCAACGCCCGCACGTTGCGCTTGTGGCGCTCCGAGTACTTCGTCGGGCTCTTAACGAGCGTTACGCGCAATTTTGCGCCGACTATTTCAGGCTTGTTGCGCATTGCGGCGCCTCCAGAACGGTACGACATCTTCCGGGTTCTTGCCGCGCACTTTAGCCAGCGCGGCCGGATCTTTCATGTCTTCCAGACCCTTCAGCGTCGCACGAATCATATTCAACTGATTGCTGCTGCCCAGCGACTTGGTGAGAATGTCGCGCACACCGGCCGTTTCCAACACGGCGCGCACACCACCACCCGCGATAACGCCGGTACCGGGCGAAGCCGGCTTCAGCATAATCTTGGCACCGCCGAACTTAACATTCACCTCATGCGGGATCGTCGTGCCCGACAGGGTCACGGGATGCATGGCGCGGCGCGCGCGCTCGGTGGCCTTGCGGATTGCTTCCGGCACGCCGCGGCTCTTGCCAATGCCCACGCCGACGTTGCCGCGATTGTCACCGGCGACCACCACCACGCGGAACGCAAAGCGGCGCCCGCCCTTGATCACCTTCGCCACGCGCGAAATGCTGACGACACGCTCGTCCAGTTCTTCCCGCGGCTCAATATCGGCCCGTTTTTCGTTTCGTTTTGCCATGGGACGCTCCTAGAACTCCAACCCGTTTTCGCGGCTGGCATCGGCCAAAGCCTTAATCTGGCCCATATACCGGTAACCGCCGCGATCGAACACCACGCGCTTGATACCCTTCGCCTTCGCCCGGTCGGCCAGCACCTTGCCAACCATCTTGGCCCGGTCGACACCCTTCAGGCCGCCAACTTGCGTCGCCACTTCGGCGTCAATCGTCGAAGCCGACACCAGCGTGAAGCCTTGCGTATCATCAATGATCTGCGCATAAATGTTCGCCAGGCTGCGATAGACATTCAGCCGCGGCTGATCGGGCGTGCCGTTGACACGGCCGCGCACGCGATTGTGGCGATGTAGACGTGCTGCATTACGTGATTTAGCCATGGATCAATACCCTCACTTACCCGCCGACCTTGCCGGCCTTGCCCGCCTTGCGCCGGACAACCTCATCCGAGTACCGAATGCCCTTGCCCTTATACGGCTCAGGCGGACGCAGCGAACGAATCTCGGCCGAAATCTCGCCGACCTTTTCTTTGTCAATGCCGGCGATGGAGATCGTCTTGGCCTTGGGGTCAGCTTCGATGGTGATCCCGGCGGGCGGTTCGATCATGATCGGGTGTGAGTAACCCAGATATAGCATCAACCGCTTGCCCGTCAACTCGGCGCGATACCCTACGCCGTCCACCATCAAGGTCTTCTTGAAGCCGTTCGTCACACCCTCGACCATGTTATTGAGCAGCGCGCGAGTCAGGCCATGCAAAGCCCGGTTCTGGCGCAGGTCATCGGGACGCGACACAATGACTTCATTGCCCTGTTGCGCAATCGTCATGGCCGGATCAAACGATCGGGTCAGTTCGCCCTTTGGGCCCTTGACGTGAACGTCAGACCCGTTTATTTTCACTTGGACACCGGCTGGAAGCAGCACGGGTTTCTTACCAATGCGCGACATCGAATCCTCCGAAGTAAGAATCTGTGGCCGTGCAGCCTACCAGACGTGGCACAACACTTCACCGCCCACACCCAGGCGCCGCGCCTGTTGGCCGGTAATAACGCCCTTGGGCGTCGACAAGATGGCGATCCCCATGCCCGACAACACCCAGGGCACGTCGCCTTTCTGCGAATACACGCGGCAACCCGGCGTGCTAATGCGCTTAACACCGGTGATGGCCGCAACACGATGCCGCCGATCACCCACATACTTCAGCCACATCCGCAGCGTGGCTTGCGGGCGGCCTTCTTCCTGGGTCACTTCAAAGTCCTGAATATAGCCTTCGTCTTTCAGGATATTGGCAATGGCCACCTTGATGCGGCTGCTCGGCATCGCCACCAGGCTGTGGCCGATGATCGACGCATTGCGCACGCGGGTCAGCATATCACCGATCGGATCTGTAACGCTCATTCGTAAACTCCTCTACATCCGGGTAAAGACGGGGGCGCTGCCCTTGCGGGTGCAGGCCACGGGCCGGAACCTCTCGCTTACCAGCTCGACTTCACAACGCCAGGGATCATCCCTTGCAGCGACGCTTCGCGGAAACAAATGCGGCACATGTCAAAACGGCGCATGTAGCCGCGCGGCCGGCCGCACAGCCGGCACCGACTCCGCACGCGGATGGTATATTTACGGTTGCTTTCGCGGTTGACAATTGATTTCTTCGCCATGCGTTAGTTGCTCCTGAAGGGCATCCCGACGAGTTCCAGCAAGCGGCGGCCTTCGGCATCGGTCCGGGAGGTCGTCACGATCGTGATCTCCATGCCGCGCAGCATATCGATCTTGTCGTACTGAATTTCCGGGAAAACCAGCTGCTCACGCAGACCCAGCGTGTAGTTGCCGCGCCCGTCGAAGCAGTCGCCCGGAATGCCGCGGAAGTCGCGGATGCGGGGCAGCGCCAGATTGCACAACCGATCAAGGAAGGCCCACATCCGCGCGCCGCGCAGGGTTACCTTCACGCCGATCTGGCGGCCTTCGCGCAACTTGAAGTTGGCGATCGACTTGCGCGCCTTGGTCAACACGGGCTTCTGGCCGGTGATCAATTGCAGGTCAGCCACGGCCCCGTCCAGCACCTTGGGATTATCTAGGGCAATGCCCGCGCCAATATTGACGACGATCTTGCTAATACGCGGCACTTGCATCACCGTCGTGTAGCTAAAATCCTTCATCAGGGTCGGAACGATTTCATCTTTATATCGCTGCTGCAAATTCGGCATGTCACTACTCCGTTGATCTATTGCTAAGCCGCTAAGGCGCAACCGCGCATCTTACTCTCGGCCAGGTTGTGCGTCTCACACGAGCGATAGCTGCTAGGCAATATCTGCGCCGCAGTTCTTGCACACGCGGACTTTGGTGTCGCCGTCAGCCCGGATTCCGACGCGGGTCGGCTCGTTGCACTTGGGGCACACCAGCATGACGTTGGACAGGCTAATCGGCGCTTCAAACTCAATGATGCCTGCCTGGGTCTTGCCGCGCCCGGCCTGCACCGGCTTCTGGTGTTTTTTAATGATGTTCGCGCCGGCTACCACCACGCGCATCGACTTGCCATCCATGCTCTGGACCGCGCCGCGCACGCCCTTGTGTTCGCCGGTGATGACCATCACCATATCGCCCTTCTTAATCTTCGCCATCTCGTATACTCCTGTAGCTGCTGTTAAGCCGGGGGCTACAGCGTCTCTGGTGCCAGTGAAACAATCTTCATGAAACCCTTGTCGCGCAGTTCACGCGCCACCGGCCCGAAAATGCGCGTGCCTTTGGGATTCAGGGTTTCGGGATCGATGATCACAGCGGCGTTGTCGTCGAAACGAATGTGGCTGCCATCCGGCCGATCGTACTCTTTCGCTGTGCGGACGATGACGGCCTTGACCACATCGCCCTTCTTCACGGCGGCATTGGGCGCGGCCTTCTTGACCGAAGCCACGATAATGTCGCCCACATAGCCATAACGCCGGGTGGAACCACCCAGGATATGAATGCACAACAGTTCTTTGGCGCCGGTATTATCGGCGACCGTCAGGCGTGTCTCTTGCTGGATCATGGCTACGCCTCCGCCTTGGTCAGGATCTTCTCGACCGCCCAGCGCTTCTCGCGGCTCATGGGCTGCGCTTCGATGATCTGCACGACATCGCCGGCTTTGGCTTCATCGTTCGGATTGTGCGCCTTGTAGCGCGTCGTCCGGCGCACGACCTTGTTGTACAGCGGATGGCGCTTTAGCGACTCCACCGTGACAACGACCGTCTTTTGCATCTTATCGCTGGTCACACGACCGACGAGACGCTTGCGTTGTTCTCTCATTTCGCAGCTCCTTACGCCTGGCCTGCGGCCAGCGCAGCCAGTTCACGCTCGCGCAGAACGGTCTTCATCCGGGCGATGTCGCGGCGCAGCACGGACAGCCGGTTGTGATCTTCCAGCTGGCCCGACGCCCATTGAAAGCGCAGGTTAAACAATTCTTGATACGCCGAGTCAATCTTGGCGTTGATTTCGTTTACGTCCAGGTTGCGCAGTTCACTCGCTTGCATGGCTCTAGGCTCCCGTGCCACCGGCGGCCAAATCGCGCCGGCCAATGATCTGCGTCTTGATCGGCAGCTTGTACGCCGCGAGTTTGAGCGCTTCATGGGCCGTGGCATCATCGACGCCGCCAATTTCCAGAATGATGCGGCCGGGCTTGATCACGGCCACGTAATGATCGACCGCGCCCTTGCCTTTACCCATGCGGGTTTCGGCCGCCTTCTGAGTCACCGGCTTATCGGGGAAGACGCGCACCCACATCTTGCCGCGGCGCTTGACAAAGTGCACGACCGTGCGGCGAGCCGCTTCGATCTGGCGCTGGGTCATCCAGCACGGCTCCAGGGCTTGCAGGCCCAGATCACCAAAGACCACTTCGACGCCGCGCAGTTCTTTACCCGTCATGCGTCCACGCTGCTGCTTGCGCCATTTAACGCGCTTTGGCATCAACATAGCTTCACACTCCCATCCAAATCATTCGTAGGGCATCACCGGCTCGATCGGCCGGCCACCGCCCCAACGGAATCATTAAGCAGTCGCCGCAGCCGCTTCCGGCCTGGCCTTAGCCTCGGGCAGAATCTCGCCCTTGTAAATCCACACTTTGATACCAATGCGACCGTAAGTGGTCAAGGCTTCGGCGCGCGAAAAATCGATGTCGGCGCGCAGCGTGCTGCGAGGCACCTGGCCTTCCATCACGGTCTCGCGCCGCGCCATTTCCGAACCAGCCAGACGACCCGAGCACGTGATCTTGACGCCAAGCGCGCCCAGGCGCATGGCCTGCTGCACCGCGCGTTTCATGGCGCGGCTGTGGCTGATACGGCGCTCCAGCTGGCCCGCGATATTCTCAGCCACCAGCGCGGCTTCCATATCGGGCTTATCCACTTCGGAAATCTCCAGCTTGACCTTCTTGCCGGTCGACGCTTCCAGAGACTCGCGCAGTTCTTTGACCGCCGCGCCCTTGCGCCCGATGATGATGCCAGGCTTGGCCGTGAAGATCGTGATGATCAGCTGATTCGGGAAGCGCTCGATGCCGATCTTGGACACGCCCGCCTGACCGACCTTGCTGCGAATGAACTTGCGTAGATCAAAGTCTTCGGCCAGCAGCGTGGCGTACTGCGCGCCTTTCTTCGCAAACCAGCGCGAGTTCCAGTCACGGATAACGCCTAAACGGAAACCGTAAGGATGAATTTTGCGACCCAAGTGACACCCCTATCTAGCCCTGCGGCTTAGCTAACTTTCTCGGTCAACACGACGGTGATGTGCGACGAGCGGCGAATGATTGGCTTGAATCGGCCGCGCGCGCCGAATCGCCGCCACTGGCGGCGCGGACCTTCGTCGGCCTTGATCTCTTTGACATACAGATCGCTGCGGGACAGGCCCAGGTTCTCTTCCGCGTTGGCCATCGCCGAAGCGATCGTCTTGTAAACGACCTCGGCAGGCTTGTTCGGCAGGAACTTCAGCACGGCCAGCGCCTTCTCAGCCTGCAGACCGCGGACCTGATCGATCACCAGGCGGGCTTTGCGCGGCGAAATGGTCGCGTAGCGCGTAATCGCGCGGACTTCAGTGATAACGGCCATAGCTCACCTAACCTTTTCCGCCCTCGACCTTGGTCGTCGCGCCTTCGGCCTTTTCTTTGGTCGAGTGGCCGCGATACGTGCGGGTCGGTGCGAATTCGCCGAGCTTATGGCCGACCATATTCTCGGTGACGTAAATCGGCACATGCCGGCGGCCATCGTGCACCGCGATCGTATGACCGACCATTTGCGGGAAGATCGTCGAAGCGCGCGACCAGGTGCGGATGACCTTTTTGTCACCCGATTTGTTCATGGCTTCAACTTTCTTCAATAGTTTGGGCTGAATGAACGGCCCCTTCTTCAACGATCGAGACATCTCAACCTCCGCGTTTAACGACGCTTCTTACCGCGTCGCCGGACGATCAATGGATCACTGACTTTGTTGCGGCGCGTCTTGAAACCGAGTGTCGGCTGGCCCCACGGGCTCTTCGGGCCGGGCATACCAATCGGGGAGCGGCCTTCGCCGCCGCCGTGCGGATGGTCCCGGGGACTCATCGCCGATCCGCGCACCGTCGGGCGAATGCCCATGTGGCGCTTGCGGCCGGCCGTGCCCAATTTCACGTTGCTGTGATCGATGTTGCTGACCTGGCCGACCACCGCGTAGCAGCTCTGGCGCACCTTGCGCATCTCGCCGGACGGCAGACGCAGCGTGGCGTGATCGCCTTCTTTGGCCAGCAACTGGGCCGAAGCACCGGCAGAGCGCACCATCTGTGCGCCCTTGCCCGGCTGCATCTCGACGTTGTGGACGAGCGTACCGAGCGGCATGTTGGCCAGCGGCAGGCAGTTGCCCGGTCGCACTTCGGCGGTTGGGCCGCTGACGACACTGTCGCCAACCTTCAATTCAGCAGGCGCAATGATGTAGCGCTTCTCGCCATCGGCATAGAACAGCAGCGCGATGCGGGCCGTGCGGTTGGGATCGTATTCGATCGCCGCGACTTTGGCCGGCACGTTGTGCTTATCGCGCTTGAAATCGACGATGCGATAGGCCTGCTTGTGGCCACCGCCGCGGAAACGCACGGTGATGCGGCCGAGGTTGTTGCGCCCGCCGGTGGACTGC
>JACRBO010000693.1 GCA_016219235.1 Chloroflexota bacterium | reverse complement strand
CCTGCCGCGTGACGGCATAAATCCGTGGAAATAGCGCCTGTTGCGCCTGACTGACTTGCATGTCAACGATTATACCTGTTCAATTCGCAATGCACAATTTACAATTCATAATGCACAGTTCATAATGACGCTACTGACCCATACAGCCCGATTCATCGGCGAGTATGCCCGCCCGATCGATCCTCAATTCAAAAGTATATAGGCTATAATCAACGCAGGGGGACGCAGATGAACAATCCACAGATAGCCAAAGCTTTCTCGCTGCTGGCCGATATGCTGGACATCGAAGGCAAGGAGAACAAGTTCGCCCTCATTGCCTATCGCCGTGTGGCCGAGCAACTCGCCAATCTCGATCGGGATGTGAACGCGATCGCGCAGGCGGGCGAACTTCGATCGATCCCCGGCGTGGGCGCAGCCATTGCCGAAAAGATTGATTCACTCCTCGCCACCGGGTCTTTTCCGCTGCTCGATCGGCTGAACGCCGCCCTCCCGGCCGGCGTCGTCGAATTGCTCAACGTCCCCGACATGGGTCCCAAGCGCGTGCGGCTGTTATGGGAGCAGGCGAACGTCACCAGCCTCGCCCAACTCGAAGCCGCCGCGCGCGAGGGCAAACTCGCCGGCTTGCCCGGCGTAGGCAAGAAACTTGAAGAGAAGATTATCGCCAACCTCGAAGCGATCAAGAAACGCGGCGCATCTGATCGATCCCCGCTGGGCCTGGCGTATCCCGTGGCGCAAGCAATGTTGAAGCGCCTCATGATCGTCGAGGGCGTGCTGCGCGCTTCTGTCGCCGGATCGCTACGCCGCATGAAAGAAACCATCGGCGACATCGATCTACTCGTCGCCTGCGAACAAGTCGATCCCGTCATGGACACGTTTACCACCCTGCCCCAGGTAGCCGAAATCGTCGCGCGCGGGCCGACCAAATCCAGCGTGCGCCTGCACACCGGGCAGCAAGTCGATCTGCGTGTGATCCAGCCCAGACATTGGGGTGCGGCCTTGCAATATTTCACCGGCTCGAAAGATCACAATGTACGATTGCGCGAAATCGCCTTAAAACAAGGCTATTCGCTGAACGAGTATTCTTTGACACGCGTTCAGGATGGCAAAGACGTGTTCTGCCACGAAGAGCGCGAAGTGTACGAGACGCTGGGCCTGCCCTACATCCCGCCCGAACTGCGTGAAGATCGCGGCGAGTTGGAACGTGACATTCCACGACTGATTGAACTGTCTGATCTGCGCGGCGACTTGCAGATGCACACGACGTGGAGTGATGGTCACACGTCGATCGAAGCAATGGCGCGGGCAGGCAAAGCGCGCGGCTACGAGTACATCCTCATCACCGATCACTCACAGTCGCTGGGCGTGGCTAATGGCCTGACGCCGGAGCGTTTACGACAGCAACGGACAGAGATTGACGCAGTGAACGCGCTCGATCTGGGCATCCGTGTTTTGCAGGGCGCGGAAGTCGAGATCAAAGCCGACGGCTCGCTCGATTATCCCGACGAGGTGCTCGCCTCGCTCGACATTGTGCTCGCTTCATTGCACACCTCGTTGCGGCAGGAACGCGATCGGGTGACACAGCGCGCCCTCAGCGCAATTCGCAATCCCCACGTGGACATCTTCGCCCATCCGACGGGCCGCCTGAATTTCGAAGCGAATGATCCCGCGAAAGCGCGTGACGGCGCCGACCTGGACATGGAAGCCATCTTCGCTGCCTGTGCGGAAACGGGCACGTTGATCGAATTGAACGCCAGCCCGGAACGCCTGGACCTCAACGACCTGCATGCGCGCCGCGCGCTCGATGTGGGCTGCACGCTGGTCATCTCCACCGACGCGCACAGCCCCGCCATGTTGGTCAATCTCCATTACGGCGTGGCGATGGCCCGTCGGGCGTGGGCCACTCCCGATCGGGTGGCGAACACCTGGCCGTTGGAAAGGCTGTTGGCATACACAGCGTCTTGATTCAAGTTGACGCGAATCAGCCACCTTCGTATTCGGCGATGCTCAATTTGAACTGAAATGCTGCCAACGGATTGTCAAATCTGTCAGCCTGCCTGCTGGATTTGGCAATCCAGCGAGAGCGTTTCCAGCTAAAGCCAGAAAGGCCGCTGTTCTTTGCCGCTTTGCGGCTCTGCATGAGCCTGACCAATTGCCGCCCGTAACTGCTTGATCGCGCTTGACGATGTGATGTAGAATGACAGGTAGTATGGACCTCATCGGCAAGACGCTCGGTCAATACGAAATCATCGAAGCGATCGGTCGCAGCGGCATGGCCTCGGTGTTCAAGGCCTACCAATCCGCGCTCGACCGCTTCGTGGCGGTCAAAGTCCTGTCGCCGCAGCGCGCCTCGCAGGAAAACTTTTCCGAGCGCTTCGTGCGCGAGGCCAGAGCCATCGCCGCGCTGAATCACCCCAACATCCTGCCCATCATCGATTTTGGCCAGCAAGATGAGCACACGTATATCGTGATGAAATACGTGCCGGGCGGCACGTTGTCCGATCGGTTGAAGCAGCCGATCGATTTATTGACAACCACGCGCCTGATCAAACAGGTGGCGGCCGCGCTCGATCACGCCCACAGTCGCGGCATCATCCATCGCGACGTCAAGCCCTCCAACGTCCTGCTCGACGACAACGAGTGGGCGCAGTTAGCCGACTTCGGTCTGGCGAAGATCATGGCCAGCGATCAACTGCTGACCAGCAGCGGCATCAGCCTGGGTACGCCTGCGTACATCGCGCCGGAGCAGGGCCAGGGCGAGCCGCTGGATCATCACGCCGACATCTACTCGCTGGGCGTGATCCTGTTTGAGATGACGACGGGCCGCCTGCCCTTCACCGCCGAAACGGCGATGGGCGTGATGGTCAAACACATCTACGATGCGCCGCCGCTGCCGCACTCGATCAAGCCTGATCTGCCCGAAGCGCTGGAAGCCATCATCCTGAAGGCCCTCGCCAAGCCGATCGGCGAGCGCTACCACACGGCCGGCGAGTTGGCGTATGCGCTGGAAATGGCGGTGCTGCAATTGCCCGCGCAGCAAATCCTGACCACACATCTTGAAGACCCCAATGCCACGCCCCGCTACGGTCCCACGCCCGCGCGCGTCACGCCCGTTACGCCGCTGTCGCGCAAGCAGTTGATGGAAGAGACCGCGCCCACGGTGCCGCATTTCATCGGGCGACAGGCAGAACTGGCAGCCTATCGCGCACGCCTTGAACGCGATCATTTCGTGATCGTCACCGGCATGGCGGGCATGGGCAAGACCACGCTCGGCGCGAAGTTGGCGCGCACGGTCGCCGATACTTCTGATAACATCTTCTGGTTCACGTTCGATCAAGTGGAGAAGTCCACGGCGGATGCGCTGTACTGGGCGCTGGCGTCGTTTCTCGATAGTCGCGGCGAACCGAATCTGTGGACGTATTTGCAGGGCGAGATCGGCGCGCAAAAGCCGCTGGAACGCATGGCAAAACTCAACTTGCTCATGGCGAGTCTGGCGAGTGGCGATCACGTCTTGTGCTTCGACGATTTCCAGGTCGCCGCGCATCTGCCCGACATCGCCTACATCTTCAAGACGATCCGGCAGCGCTTCGTCGATCTGCATCAGGACCTGCCCGCGCGCATCATCATCATGGGGCGCGAACTCTCGCCCGATATGGAGTATCTTGTTTCTGAGCCACTGACTGGCCTATCGGATGCGGAAACGGCCGCCTTCGTCGCCGATCGGCAGGTGGCCCTGTCCGCCGATCTGATCAAGCAACTATGGACACGCACCGAAGGCAATCCCAAGTTGCTGGAACTCAGCGTGTCGGCGCTGACGACGATGCGGCCGTCGAATCAGGAGCATTTCGTGTCGAGTCTGGCGCGCAAGGGCGACATCCGCGACTACGTGATGAACAACGTCTACACCGCGCTGACGCTGGAAGAACAGACGGTGATGGGGGCGCTATCGGTCTTCGCGGGCGCGATCGAGCGCGAAGGCGCAGAAGACATTCTATCGACGGCCGGCGTCAGCAGTGTCGCGCCGCGCATCGATGCGCTGATCAACAAGCACGTCATCAGCGAAACCGACGAGTACCTGCACCTGCATAGCCTGGTGCGCGACTACTGCTATCACCTGCTCAATCGCCACGAACGCCTGCACTACCATCAACTGGCCGCCGAGTATTTTGAGACGGAGCGAAACTATCTCTCCGCCGCGCACCATCACTTTGAGCAGAAGGCCTACGGCACGGCCCTGAATTTGCTTTCGGGGCGCTCTCAAGCCATAATCAATGCGGGCGGTGGGGGCAATCTGCTGGAGCAGTTGAACCGGTTTCAGCGGGAGAATCTATCAGCCGAACAGCGTGCCACACTGGACAAGGCCAAAGGCGATTGCCATCGACTACGGGGGGAGTATCAGGTCGCGATTCAAGCCTATGAGTCGGCCTTCAGCACGGCGACTGATGATGTCGCGCGGGCCGAGATGCAGCAATCGATCAGCAATGTCTATCTCAAGGCCGGCGAATTTCCTCAAGCATTGCAACATGCGCGCCAAAGCCTGGCGCTTGGCGAGGCGGCCAATAATCAATCGGCCGTGGCTCACGCCCAGCACGACATCGCCGCCGCGCTTTATCAACTCGGCGACCTGGACGCGGCCAGCGCTGAACTGGCCGCCAGTGAGCGTGTGGCGCACAGCCTCCATGATCGATTGCTGGTTGCCAACATCAACCTGGGTTTGGGTCTCATTGCCTGGAAACGGCGCCACTTGGCCGCGGCTCGCGATCACTTTGAAGTCAGCCGGCGCATCTTTCACGAGTTCGACCAGCGCCGCGGCGAGGCCAATGCCCTTGGCAATCTTGGGTTGATTGCCGGTGAGTTGCAAGAAGCCGATCGGCAAATCACGTACTATCGGCAGGCGCTGGCCGCCTACGAGACCATTGGCGATGTTGACGCGTTGTGTGCGGGGTATAATAACCTTGGCTACGTGTACCTCACTCAAAACGATTACGCCCAGGCCATCGATTACTACGAGCGCCTGGCCTCGACCAGCCAGGCTACCGGCAACCGACGTCTGCAGGTTTACGCGCACGCCGGACTGGCTGACGCCTGGCGCGCTCGCGCTGATCTGGCCGTGGCGCTCAATCATGCCCGTCAGTCATGCTCGATCGCGCAGCGGCTGGGCGCCGATGCAGAGTTGGGACTCAGCTACCGGGTGCTGGGCGATGTACAATTGGATCTTAAGGAGGGCGTGCAGGCGCGGCAGGCATTCGAGCAGAGTATCGCCCGGCTGAGCCAGGCACAGGACGACGTTGAATTGAACAAGGCCCTGCGTGGGTACGAGTCGGCGCAAGCGTATCTCGCAAATTCGCAACCATCACAACTCACAGGAGAGTAAGCCATGTCCAGGTCTGACGATCAAAACCGCAGTAGCGTGCCGGGCTGGATCGTGTTTGCCGTGTTAGTCGCACTGATTGCGTCGCTCGTTGCGCTGATTCTCAGTTTGCGCCGGCGACGCGAATCCCCGCCCCGTGAGCCAGTTGTCGTCCGTTTCCCTGATGCGAAACTCACTGTTACTGTGCCGGCGCAGAGTCGGCCGGTGCTGGTGGCCGAGCGGCCGATGCCGCCCCTGGAGGAACTCGACTCCCCGAACGATGAGTTCGATCCCACCCGGTTACTGGTCAACTTCGAAATCATCGATGCCGAAAACCCGCAGATTCCCCTGACCTACTTTGACCCGCCGCTCGTGATTGAGGCTGAGTACACCCAGGAACAGGTCGAAGCGGCGCAGCGCAACGCCGATGTGTTCCGCAAATACACCGGCGGGCAAGTCGAGGTTGTCATGCCGTTGCTGGGCTTTTGGGACGGCACCCATTGGATTCTTTTCACAGCTGGCAAGAACCAGGTGATTTACCGGCCTAACGAAGATCCGAGAACCGGTGGGGTGCTGATTGCCAAAGTGCATCGCTGGGCCGACCCACCCATGGGCTGGTGGCCATAGATCGCCGCGCGGTCATCGCACCATAGCACAGCATCCTACCCGCGCCGCGAGGTTGCCCCTCTCGCGGCGCGGCTGTTATATAATCAGGCCGCCAGAAAAGGAGACTTATGCACCCTCAATTCCTGCGACGCGGCCTGAGCGTCGTCATCAGTGTCACAGCGTTTCTTGCCTTGACTCTCGCCGTCACGACGGCTGTGGCCCAACGTGACGAGCCGAACTCCACGCCACCGGCCAACGTGGTGTGCTTTGCCGTCGATTACACGACAGCGTGCGTCAATCGCCCTGCCCTCAATACGAGCGGCACGCTCACCGAACAAGTCCGATCGTTGATCGAAGCGATGCTGGCCGGGCCGACGTCCGCCGAACAGGCACAGGGTCTGCGATCGGCTTTGCCCGCCGGGGCGAAGTTGGCCGATGTGCGTGTGATCGATCGGCAGGCCACGATCGATCTTGATCTGCCGCAAGCATTTCTCGATCAGTTGACTGACCTTCAGGCCGAAGCGATCAATCAGCAGTTCAACCTCACCCTGTTGCCGTTCAACTTCACGTGGCTGGCCGTCAACGCGCGTGATGCGGCGGGCGGCTATCGTTTGATTTCTTCGTTCGTCAAGATAGCGCCCCAATCGCGGAAAGAAACTCTACCCCCACCCCGGCCCTCCCCCGTCAACGAGGAAGCCGTTGACAGGGGAGGGGAGTACGCTCCCTCCCCTGCGTTAGCGGGGGAGGGCCGGGGTGGGGGTCTTTCTGGCAAGACCGTATTCGTCAGCGCGGGTCACGGCTGGCTATATAACACCACCTTTGGTTACTACAAAACAGCGCGGCCCGTTTACCCACTCTCGCCCTACCCGGCGGGCGAAGGTATCATCGAAGACTTCAACAACGCCGAATTCGTGAATCAGTATTTACTGAAATATTTGTGGAACTCCGGGGCGGATGCGTGGACCGTGCGTGAGCGCGATCTAAACACCAACATGATCATCGTCGACGACGCCAGCGCCGATTTCGCTACACAGGGTACGTGGGCAAGCGGCAGCGGCGGGCAAGCGGGCACCTATCAATATGCCGCGATCAGTGCCATAGCGACTGCCACCGCCACGTGGACCTTTACACCGACGACCAGCGCCACCTATGCGGTTTACGTCTGGTTCCCCAACGTTGCCGCGACGCGCACGCTTGAGGCACACTACTATATCGATCACGCGGGCGGCACGACACCGATCACGTTGACGCAGGCGCGCGACGGCAACAACTGGCGCTACATCGGCGACTTTCCGTTCTATGCCAATCAAGCCGCCCGCGTCCGATTGACCAACCAATCGACCACGGCGGGCGCGATCGTGCTGGCCGATGCCATTCGAGTGGGCGGCGGGCGCGGGGATGTCTCGCTGAACGGCGCGCCCGTTAGCAACAAGCCGCGCTGGGAAGAGCAGGCCAGCCAGTACGCCAGGTGGGTCAATCAACCCGATGCCGGAGTCGTCAGCGACGTGTGGATCCGGCCGCGTTACGCCGAATGGGAAAAAGAGTCCGGTGAAGATGCCGTCTATGTCTCGTGGCACACCAACGGCGTCAGCGGTTACACGACGGTACGCGGCACCGAGACCTATCGGTATCTCACGCCTACTTCGGGCAGCCAGACCCTGCAAAACGCCGTGCACACTGAACTGCTTAGCGCGATTAAAACGAGTTGGGACGCCAGCTGGCCCGATCGAGGGCAGTTGCAACGCGATCTGGGCGAGGTGGGGCAATTATCGACCATGCCCGGCGT
>JACRBO010000679.1 GCA_016219235.1 Chloroflexota bacterium | reverse complement strand
GTACGGGTGCTGGCTCAGACCGCACTGCCGCCGTATAGGGTGTATCTGCCGCTGATCAGGCGCTGATCGTTTGTTGGCCGGTTGCTCCAAGAATCGATCCACGAATTCACCCGAATCGACGCGAAGGACAACAACCTTCGAGGAGATTGGTGCAGATTCGTGGATCGTTTTTTATTGCGCAATCGGCGTGGATGGTTTAGAATGTCGCCATCTTACGTTGTCCAATGGAGGTCGCCTGTGAGCAATTTGTGGAAAGAACTGTCGCCCGGCAGTGATATACCGGATATCATCAACGTCATCGTCGAGATTCCGAAAGGCTCTCGCAATAAATATGAATTCGACAAAGAGATGGGCGTGCTGCGGCTCGATCGGGTCTTATATTCATCCATCCATTATCCCGGCGATTATGGCTTTATACCGCAGACCTACTATGACGATGGAGATCCGCTGGATGTGCTGGTGATGGTGAGCGAGCCGTCGTTTCCGCTGTGCCTGATCCAGGCTCGCCCGATTGGCCTGTTCCGCATGACGGATCGCGGCCAGCCCGACGAGAAGATTCTGGCCGTGCCCGCCACCGATCCGCTCAGCCGCGACTATCACGACATCACCGATATTCCGCAGCACTTCCTGCACGAAGTGGCGCACTTCTTCGCGGTCTACAAAGACCTGGAAGGCGTGTCGGTGAAGACCATCGGCTGGGAAGGCGCCGCCCAGGCTCGCCGCCGCATCAGTTATTCGGTGGAGTTGTTCAAGAATAAGATCGGATAAGAGCGTCGTCAGCGGATTGTGATCGGATAAGCGGATGCGGCCGTGAGTCATCCGCTTATTTGTTGTCGGGGCATATCACCGAACGATCAGGGAGAGATAAGCCAGTGCACAACATTGTCATCAGACAGGCTCATCGGGCAGACTTTGAAAGCATTTCGAGGTTGATTGCCGATCAAAACAAGCAGCCTCAGACCCATTGTATCCAGAGTGACACGGGCGCGGATTATCAGGCCATTCTTCGCGAAATGAGCCAGCTTGACTCGAGTTCCGCCGGCTGTTTCGTCGCAGCCTTTCAAGATGATCGATTGATCGGGGCAGTGGGTTGCGAACTGGATGAAGAGCTGGGCCGGGGCTGGGTGCGCGGGCCATTCGTTGTGGCGGATACGGCTGAGTGGGACACAATCGTTACAACTCTTTTGTAGGAACTGCTGGCCGTGCTGCCGCCGGCCATCCACTGGCTGGACAGTTTTCTGAACATTGCAAACGAGCGCGGTAATGCTTTTTATCTCACGCAAGGCTTTCGCCAACTGCGATTAGTGCATGTGTATGATGCCGCTGCGCCTGCCGGGCTGGTGGTTCTCTCAAGCCAATGTGAGACTTTGAAACCACACCAGACGCCGGATTTTATCGCGCTGCACCAGACTTTGTTTCCACAAACGTATGCTACCGGCCAGCGAATCCTGGACGCGCTGGATGATAATCATCGAGTTTTTGTCGCTACCCGCGGCGAGGAACTGTCCGGGTATTTGTACGCCGCCATCGAAGACGGTTCCGGCGATGGCCAGGTTGAATTTATCGGGGTCAGAGCCGGGGCGCGCGGGCAGGGCCTTGGGCAGCAACTTCTGCAAACGGCCCTGCAATGGTTCTTTGAAGTCAAGAAAGTTCCTCAGGCTACCTTAGTGGTCAATGATAACCTGACGAATGCCCGTTCGCTGTATGAGCGGGTTGGGTTTAGGCTGAAGCATACGGGCGTCCATGCCAGAAAAGAATGGTGAAGTGCTATCCATCCCAAGTCGGAGTAGCAATTCGGCACACGGACGTATTGCTCGTTAATGCGGCTGTGCTATAATTTGCCTCGCTTCAATTCTTCAGGAGTAAGTGGCGTGACAACACTGATAGCGTAACGACTCATTTTTCAGGGACCGCTTGATTTGCTTAGACCTGACAGGTTTTCACGGCGCAGCCGCGCCGAAACCTGTCAGGTCTTGACCGACAACCGAGGGCGCTCCCTCGGTTTTTGTTTTCCCCGGACAGGAGTCTCGCTATGCTATCAGTCTCTTCGCTCACCAAATCCTACGCCGATCAAATGATCGTGCGTGACCTCTCGTTTCAAATCAGCCCCGGCGAACACGTGGGCCTCATCGGCTCGAACGGCAGCGGTAAGACGACGCTGCTGCGCCTGTTGACGCGCGCCGAACAGCCCGATCGTGGCAGTGTGTTCGTCGATCCGAATGCGCGGCTGGGGTACTTGCCGCAGGGATTGGAATTCGCGCCTGAGGCCACACTGGCCGACGCGCTCCACGACGAACGCGCCGATGCTGCGCTCGAAGTCGAGCGTTTAGCCGAAACTTTAGTGCTTGAGCCAAATCAGTTGCCCGCGTATCAGCGCGCGCTCGATCGGTTGGAGGCGCTCGGCGGTTATCCCGATGCGGCGGTGCGCGCCGCCATGCGGGCCGAAGTGCTGGCGCACCTGGGCCTCGATGGCGTGCCGCTGGAAACGCGCGTGATCACGCTCAGCGGCGGACAGAAGACGCGGCTGGGCCTGGCGCGGGTGCTGCTGACCGAACCCAATCTGCTGCTGCTGGACGAGCCGACCAACCACCTCGATCTGCCGATGCTGGCATGGCTGGAAGACTGGCTGGGCCGTTTTCGCGGTGCGGCCTTGATCGTCTCGCACGATCGTGTCTTTCTCGATCGCACCATCAATCGCGTGCTGTACCTCGATCCGCAGACACACGGCCTGCGTGACTACGCCGGGAATTACAGCGCTTTTCTGCAACAGAGCCTGCTGGAGCGCGAGAAGCAGTGGCAGGCGTACGGCGATCAGCAGGCCGAGATCGCGCGATTGGAAAACGCCGCGCGGCATCTGCGTGGCATCGCCAAATTCAAGCGCGGCGGCAAAGCCGATAGCGGCGACAAATTCGCCAAAGGCTTCTTCGCCAATCGCGGCCTGGAGACGGTGCGGCGCGCGAAGCAAGTGGAAGCGCGCATCGAGAAGCTGCTGACCGAAGACCGCATCGATAAGCCGAAGCAGAGTTGGCAGATGAAAGTGGACTTCGATGCGGCGACGATCAGCGGGCGCGATGTGTTACGGCTCGATGGGGTAAGCGTGGGCTACGGCGATCGTGTGCTGGTGCGTAACATCAATCAGATCATCCGGCGCGGAGAACGCATCGCGTTGATCGGCGAAAACGGCGCGGGCAAATCGACGCTGGTCAAGACGATCGTCGGGCAACTGGCGCCGCTGGCGGGCGAGGTGCGTCTGGGCGCGAGCGTGAAGGTGGGTTACTTCGCGCAAGAGCAGGACGTGCTCGATCCCGCTTCGACGCCGCTCAAGACGCTGCAAGCCGTCGCGTTGATGAACGACACCGAGGCGCGCAGTTTCTTGCACTACTTCCTGTTCACGGGCGATCAACCGTTGCAACCAAATCAATCGTTATCTTACGGCGAACGCGCCCGCTTGATGCTGGCGCAGTTGGTGGCGCAGGGCTGCAACTTCCTGTTACTGGACGAGCCGATCAATCATCTGGACATTCCCGCGCGCACACAGTTTGAGCAGGCGCTGACGCACTTCGAGGGCACGGCGCTGGCCGTCGTGCACGATCGCTACTTCATTCAGGGCTTCGCCACGCGCGTCTGGGCAGTGGAGGGTGACGAGGTGGTGGAGTATCTCGATCCGGCGGAGGTGTTGGGGTAATGAGTAACCGAGTAACGAGTGACGAGTGAGGAGTGACGAGTGGGGCGTTCACATCAAGTCGTGCCCGGCGTCGTTCCCGCGTGTTTTCGCCTGGCGCACCCCCGCTTCGCGGACAGGGTGTGGCGGGAATCCAGCAATTCACCGGCAAGACCCG
>JACRBO010000681.1 GCA_016219235.1 Chloroflexota bacterium | reverse complement strand
GATCGGGCGGCGCGGCCAAACACATCGTAGGCCAGGCCCGTGGCGATGAAGAACAGCGCGCTGGCGCGGGTGCGCAGATCAGTACTCGCGCCAAATGCCGCCCCCGATGTAAACCTCAGCGTCCCGACGGTCTGGTTGCCCGTCAACAACGCATCGACTTCCGCGCGCACGCTGGGTGACACATAGAACTGCGGCGAGAAGGTTCCATCGGCGGCCAGGTTGCCGTAAATGAGCATGTCCGCGCCCAGCGCATCAACGACTCTGGCCGCGGTCGTTTCGTCGGTCACAAGGCCGTTCGGCACGGGCAAGCCGCCATATCGAATCGCGATCGACGACTTGATGATCGGATCGGGAAAAGCCTCGCGCTGCGCCTGTAACGTGTCATACACGCTCTGGCTCAATGCGCGGCTTTGTTCAGTTACCTTCACATTGCCGCTGGCATCGACTTCGCCAAACTCCGCGACGACGACGTTGAACGTCGTGCCGGACATGCGGCCCGGCGTCGGCGTGGGCGCGACAGGTTGATTCAGGCGCGCGACATTCAGACTGATAAAGATCAGAATCGCCAGTGCGATCCCGCCTCCCGCCAGCAGCGGCATTATCGGCACGTTAAACTGCCCGATCTGCACGACATACTTGCCCTGCGCCTTCAGTTCCTGCTGAACGATCTTGTCGCGCCCGACGACATCACCGCCGATCGTTACATCGCGCTGCGCATCGACGCTGACGCCGCCGAAGATCGACGTGAGATCAGCGGCCGGTTTTTCAGATTCAGGCGGGTGTTGGTCGTCGGTCGTCATGGTTGAAGGTTGGAAATCAAACGGGTGTGGCTAATCTCAGTTGGTCGGCACATTGCATGTTAGCGTGGATGCCGGTGTGAAAACAAAGCGAGTTGAAAGAATGGCGACTCTTTGGGATGATTGTTTTGCCCAAACCTTCATCTTGTGGAGACGCCCCATGTCTTTCAACTCGACGGCGATGATACACCAATTGCGTACGGATTTCGAGCAACTGTTGAGTCTGGTGACCGGGCCTGAAGCGCAGACCGCCACTCTGGATCAAATGGAACGGAGTCTGTTCCGCCAGGTATTGCGCTTGGGCTTCAAATTGCTGCAGCTGTTTGTGGTGACCCGTGTGGCGGCCGAGTCGCACGCTCCCCAACCCGGGCCTGACCGGACGAGCGTGCCGTATCACTCGCAGAAACCGCTCGACTACTTTTCGATCTTTGGCAAATTGACGTTTGCGCGCGCCTACTTTTACACGCCCGGGCAAGCCGGGCTGAGGCCGCTGGATGCGGCCTTGAGTTTGCCCGCGCGGTGCTACTCGGATTTGCTGATGGAAAGTGCGGAACTGTTGGCGGTCGATGGTGCCTACGACAAAAGCTTGGAAGTCTTGTCGCGCTTGTTGGGGTTGAGCGTGCCCAAGCTGGCCGTGGAAACGAGTGTCGCCGAACACAGTTCGCTGGTGCAGGCCTTTTATGCGCAACAGGCCCCGGTGCCGGTTGAAGACGAAGGGGCAATCTTGGTGGTACAAGCCGATGGCAAAGGCGTCCCGATGGTGCGCCGCGAAACCGCCGACCTGACCGTGCGGCGCGGCAAAGGTGACAAAAAGACTCGAAAAAAAGAGGCCATCGCGATTGCCGTGTACACGATTGAGCCGTATCGGCGCACCCCACAGGACGTGGTCAACGCCTTGTTCAAGAAAGACCCACCGGTGAGCGACCGGCCGAGGCCCCGCCACAAGCGCATCTTTGCTAGTTTGAAGGGCAAACCCGCCAACCTCCAACAGTTGGCCGAGTGGGCCGCCCAGCGCGACGGGCCCGCCATCCAGCAGCGCGTCGCCTTGACCGATGGGGCGGAGGCCTTGCAAGACCAGGTGCAAACGAAACTGTCCCACTTCACGTTGGTGCTGGACTTCATCCATGTGGACGAATATCTCTGGAAAGCGGGCACGGCGCTCTATGGCGAAACCGATCCCCAGCGCGCAGTCTGGGTTGAATCCCAGTTGCTCGACCTCTTGTCGAGTCGGACAACACAAGTCATCCAACGCTTGGACGCCAAAGCGAAAACGCTGGGTCCCCGCAGTCAAGCGCGCCGAGTGTTGCAGCAAGTCGCCGGTTATCTGCGCCGCAACCAAGCGCACATGGACTACGCCACCTATCTGCAGCGCGGCTGGCCGATTGGGACGGGCGTGATTGAAGGCGTGTGTCGCCATCTGGTCAAAGACCGCATGGAACTGTCCGGCATGCGGTGGACCAAGGATGGCGCCAATGCCCTGCTGGCGTTGCGCGCCGTGAACGAAAACGGCGACTGGGATGAGTTTCATAAGTTTCGCCGCACTCAACGGCACGAAGATCTTTATGGCGTGCCTTTGGACGAGAGTTGGCTTGATCTCGCTGAACGACTTGAGATCAACTGAGATTAGCCACATCCAAATCAAACAGGCCGAAGCGCGCTCCGGCCTGCTGATGAGCCATGCTTTCTGCTTGAGATCAGGCTGCCGCACCGCCGCGCAGCGCTCTTGCTTTTTCCAACACTTTGCGAATGATCACTGCCACACCCGCCGCCGGATTGGCTAAAGTCGCGGTGGCCACTTCCAGCACATCGTCGAGCAAGTCAGGCGAGGTAGCCACAATGGCCTGTGATGCCGACTTCACCTCTTTTTCGGCAGCGGCATCGGGTTTCTCGCCTGCCGCTTCTTTCTCGGCCGCTTGCTTGATGGTGTCGACGGCTTCTCTTAAGTCGGTTTGATCTTCTTTGGGTTTGGCCGCGATCTTTTGGTAGATCAAGTCAAAAGCTTTGGCGAATTCGCCAGGAGTCGAGCCAGTAGTTGTTGTGGTTGTCACGTTGCCACCAACCAAATCGCG
>JACRBO010000680.1 GCA_016219235.1 Chloroflexota bacterium | reverse complement strand
TGGTGGGTCAGGAACTGGTCCGCGCCGGCGGCATCGGCCCGGAAAACGGGGTCGGTTCATTGTTGGTCACGACGCTGGTCGGGGCGCTGACGGGCTTTATTGTGACGCCGTTTCTGACCACGCGGCCGTTCAATGCGTTGCAGCGGCGGTTAAAGCAGGTGCCGGCGATCGACCTGGTGGCGGGCGTGACGGGGTTGGCGTTGGGCTTGCTGTTTGCCACGCTGATCTCGCTGCCGCTGTCGTTGCTGCCCTCACCCTTCCGCGAGATTCTACCGTTTGCCAGCGCCCTGTTGTTCGGCCTACTGGGTCTGAGCACCATGATCGCACGGCGGCGCGACATTGCGGGGCTATTGGCCGCGCGCGTGCCAACCCGCAACGGCGAGACCAACCCGATCGCCGCCGCGGCAGCCGTGGACGAGCGGTTCGTGCTGCTGGATACGTCGGTCATTATTGACGGACGCATTGCCGACATCAGCCGCACCGGCTTCATCAATAACATTATGCTGGTGCCGCGCTTCGTGCTGAATGAATTGCAGCATATTGCGGACTCATCGGACGCCCTGCGGCGCAATCGCGGCCGCCGGGGTTTGGACATCCTCAATCGGATGCAGAAGGACACCATTGTGCGGGTGCGCATCACGGATATGGATGTGGAGGACGTGCGCGAGGTCGACGATAAATTGATTGCGTTGGCCAAGCGCTTGAAGTGTCCGGTATTGACCAACGACTACAATCTCAATCGCGTGGCCGAGATTCAGGGCGTCAACGTGCTCAACGTCAACGAATTGGCCAATGCGGTGCGCATGGTCTTTTTGCCGGGCGAGTCGATGCGGATTGAGATTATCCAGGAAGGCAAAGAAGTGGGGCAGGGCGTGGGCTACCTGGATGACGGGACGATGATCGTGGTGGAAGAAGGCCGGCGGTACATCGGCGGCACGATCAGCGTGACGGTCACCAAGGTGCTGCAAACCGCGGCCGGCCGCATGATCTTTGCGCGGCCCGATCAGTCGGGCAATTAGTCGATTGGTAACTGGTGATTAGTAACTGGTAACTGGTGATTGGTCAACTGGTCAATCAGTTACCGATTACCGATTGACCGATTACCGATTACCGATTACCGATTGACCGATTACCGATTACCGATCAACCCGTTACCGCCCCGTAGTTCCCCAATTTATTTGAGGTCACCATGTCGATTCAAGTGTATAACGTCTTAACCCGCCAGAAGGAAGAATTCACGCCGCTTAATCCCGATCTGGTGACGATGTACGTCTGCGGTCCCACCGTGTACGACTACAGCCACATCGGCCACGCCAAAACGTACGTATCGTTCGATGTGATCGTGCGCTATCTGCGCTTCAGCGGCTATCGCGTGCGCTACGTGCAGAACATCACCGACGTGGGTCACTTGCTGGACACCGGCGAAGATCGCATCATGAAGGGCGCCCGCCGCGAGCGCATCGAGCCGATGGAAGTGGTGGAGCGTTTCGCGCGGGCGTACTTCGAAGTAATGGACGCGCTCAACATCACGCGCCCCGATATTTCGCCGCGCGCCTCCGCCCACATCCCTGAGCAGATCGAGATGATCAAGCAGCTCCTCGCCGACGGCTATGCCTACGAGGTCGAGGGCTCAGTGTACTTCTCGGTCGAGAAATTTGACGAGTACGGCAAGTTGTCAGGCCGGCGGCTCGAAGAACTGGCAGAAGGCGCGCGCATCAACGTGCGCGACGAGAAGCATCATCCCGCGGACTGTGCGCTATGGAAGAAGGCCGAGCCGGAGCACATTCTGCGCTGGCCCAGCCCGTGGGGCTGGGGCTTCCCGGGCTGGCACATCGAGTGCTCCGCGATGGCGACCAAGTATCTGGGCGAGACCTTCGACATTCACGGCGGCGGCATCGACAACATCTTCCCGCATAACGAATGCGAGATCGCGCAGGCCGAGGCGGCGACGCATAAGACCTTTGCGCGCTACTGGCTGCTGACCGGTTCGCTAACGCTAGACGGCGTGAAGATGAGCAAGAGCCTGGGTAATGTGCTGTCCATCTCGGATGCGCTGCAGCAGTATTCGCCGGAAGCGGTTCGCTACTTTATCTTGAGCAGCCACTACTCCAACCCGATCGACTTCAGCGATGCGGCGATCGAGGCTTCATCAAAGGGCCTGGAGCGCGTGCTGGTGCCGGTACGGGCCGTGCGCGATCGATTGCGCAATGCGGTTGAATCCAATGACGGCGCGGCCTTCATCGCTACGCTCGACGGGCATCGTGCGGCGTTGAAGACTGCGATGGACGATAACTTCAACGCGCCGGCGACGATTGGCGTGTTGAGCCAACTCACCACCGATGTGAACACGCTGCTGAACTCGGGCAAACCGATCGGCCAGGCGACGCTCGACGCGATCGATCAACTCTATCGCGACTACGGCAGCACCGTACTGGGCATCATCCCGAACGAGTTCAAGCAGGAATCGAATTACGAACTGGTGGACGGCCTCGTCCGAATACTGATCGAGATGCGGAAAGACGCGCGCGCAGCCAAAGACTTCAAGCGCAGCGACCAGATCCGCGATCAGCTGCTGGCGCTGGGCGTGGTGCTGGAAGACGGGCGCGGCGGCACGACCTTCCGGTTGACGAAGTAAATAATCTCAACCACGAAGGGCACGAAGGAACACTAAGCAACTTAGTGGCACTTCGTGTCCTTCGTGGTTTATGGTGAACAATGAAAGAAACCATTTATGGTCGCAACTCGGTTTATGAATTGCTGCGAGCCAATCGACGCGAGGTTTACAAGTTGATGGTGGCGGACGGAGTGCAAGAGCGCGGCCATCTGACTGAGGCGCTGCAAATGGCGCAGCAGCGCGGTATCCCTGTGCAGCGTGTGCGGCGCGAGCTGCTCGATCGGATCACGGACAGCCATCAGGGCATCGTGGCCGAGGTCAACGAGTATCCTTACGCCACACTGGATGACATCCTCGAACGCGCGGTTGAGCGCAACGAGCCGCCGCTGATCTTGATCCTCGATGTGATTCAAAACCCTCAGAATTTGGGCACTTTGCTGCGTTCGGCGGAGGCTGTCGGCGCGCACGGTGTGATCATTCCGCAGCGGCGCGGGGCTGAAGTCACGCAGGCCGTGGTGAATGCCTCGTCCGGCGCGAGTGAACACATCCTGATCGCGCAGGTGGTTAATCTGGTCGCGGCCATCACCGAGTTGAAGGAACACGAAGTGTGGGTGACAGGGTTGGATAATCTGCCGGAAGCGGTGCCGTTGGATCAAGCCAATTTGAAGGGCGCGACGGCGCTGGTCGTTGGTAATGAGGGCGAAGGGATGCGGCGGTTGGTGCGCGAGAGTTGCGACTTCCTGGTGAAGCTGCCCATGCGCGGCCAGGTCGATTCGCTCAACGCGGCCGTGGCCGGTTCGATCGTGCTGTATGAAATTTTGCGGCAACGGATGCGGGCCAAATCAGCGAATTAGCGAGTCAGCAAATCAAGACTCGCTGGCGGGTTATCACTCTTTCTCTCCTTCGCTCTGTCGCGCAGTCTCTCGATCTTTTTCCACAATGATCGTGACCGGCCCGTCGTTGTGAATCTCTACTTGCATCATGGCGCGGAAGACGCCCGTTTGCGTGGGCACACCTTCGTCGCGTAGTTGATCCACGAAACAATTCACCAATGGTTCCGCTTCTTCGGGCCGGGCCGCGTCGATGAAGTCCGGTCGCCGCCCATGCTGCGCGTTGGCGTACAGCGTGAACTGCGACACGACCAGCGCCTCGCCCTTCACGTCTAGCAGCGATAAATTCATCTTCCCCTCGGCGTCTTCAAACACGCGCAGATTGGCGGCCTTATTCGCCAGCCACTTCGCTTCGGCTTGAGTGTCGCCTACTTTCACGCCGACGAGGATGCAAAAACCCGCACTGCACCGTCCGACGATTTGCCCATCGACGCTGACTGAGGCGTGAGTGACACGTTGAATAACGAGACGCATAATCCTATTCCGCTCGAAGGGGAGCGTCAGCTCCCCGTGTCCAACGCCAGAGCTGGCGCTCTGGCTGGAGCAACGTGATCAACCAGCGTTACATGAGTTCCCTGGCGTTGTCCAATGGAATGATCGCAGGCTGGTCCAGTAAGTAATATCGCGCACTTGACCACAGGTAGTCTTCCGGTCGTATCGCCAACTGCCAGTGCGGTTGACATGGATTGTTATGGATGTACGTCATTTTCTGGATCAAAAAATCTGCCGAGAATACTTCCTTCGCATTGTAGCCTGCTTCCCAGACTTTGTAATGCTGCTTGTCGGAGCCAGCGGCCTGTGAGGCGAGGAAATCTAGCGCCTGTTGATTGCCTTCAACCTGGTAGTGGCGCACAATTCGGTCGGCTATCAACGACTTATAGTTGCGCACCACGTCAGCCAGGGTGTAAGGCGGCAGGCAGCGCACGATCAGGTGGAGATGGTTGGGCATGATCACAAACGCATAAAGTTCGATTTGCTGACGGCTGCGCAGTGCATCCAGGTAATCGACGAGCATCCGCCTCAATATCTCGCGCTGGAAGAGCGGGGCATACTGGATGGCTTTGGTCGTGATGAAGTACAGGTATGCGGGATTGAATTCGGGTCGCCACTGAGTCATGGTTGTCTCCCGGTAATCGGAGCTGGCGCTCCTTGCGAGCACCGCCACTCGGTTGCTCCACCAGCAGTGTCAGGCGCGGAGCTGACGCT
>JACRBO010000678.1 GCA_016219235.1 Chloroflexota bacterium | reverse complement strand
GAGTGAAGAGTGAAGGCCCGTCATTCATCACTCGTCACTCATCACTAATCATGTTTAGTCGCATCGGCAACCTCGCATCCAAAGAACTGATCCAGCTCACGCGCGATCTGCTGATGCTGGTGTTGATCATCGTCGGGCCGACGCTGCAACTGGCGCTGGTGGCGCGCGCCACGACGCAGGGCTTTCATCACTTGCCCGTGGTCGTGATCGATCAAGACCGCAGCGCGCTCAGCCGCGAATTGATCGCGGCGTTTGGCAACACCGACGAGATTGAAGTCGTAGCGCAACTCGATTCGCCAACGGAACTCGATCGGTGGCTGGCGGAGAATGACGCGGTGGCCGCCGTCACACTGCCGCCGGGTCTGGAGGCTGATCTGGCGGTGGGACAGCCGCAAGTGCAAATCCTGGTGGACGGCAGTCGCAGCGCGGCCGCCAGTTATGCGCTGGGGGCCGCGCAGGGCGCGATCAGTGTGGTAGCGGCGCGGCACACGGCATCACCGGGTCGTAATCTTGCCGTAATCGTCGTGGATTCGCACGTGCGTTACAACCCCACGTTCAACGTGTCGTTCTTCGTCATCAGCGCGCAACTGGGCTTCATCGTCTATCAGGTGGCGTTGATCGTCGCGTCACTGGGTTTGACCCGCGAACGTGAATTGGGTACGCTGGAGCAGCTGCTGGTGACGCCAATGCGGCGCATCGAGTTGATTATCGGCAAAGCGGTGCCGGCGCTGGTGGTGGCGGCGATCAACTTTGTGATCACGTTTGCCATCGTGACGCGCGTTTTCAATCTGCCGATGAACGGCTCATTTCCGCTGTTGTTCGGGCTGTCGCTGTTGTTCATCGTGGCCGAGATTGGCTGGGGGCTGATGATTTCGGCCATCTCGCACAACCAGCAGCAAGCGGTGCTGTTCGTGTTTGTGCTGGCGATGATGGACGTGGCTTTTTCCGGTTACATGGTCGCGGTTGAGCGGCTGCCGCAGTTGATGCAGATTATTTCGCAGTTCTTTCCGTTGCAGCATTATTTGCAGATCATTCGCGGCATCATGCTGAAAGGCTCCGACCTGACGGTGCTGTGGCCGCAGGCGCTGGCCTTGATCGGGCTGGCGGTGCTGGGCGGCGGCATCGCGCTGGTGGCGCTGCAAAGACGGTTGGATTGAAGCAGAGTGACGAGTGACGAGTGATGAGTGATGCAAGCGGCATTATTTGTACCGAGAAACTGACGCGACGTTTCAAGCAGACGAGCGCGCTGCGTGAACTTGATCTGGGCATCGAGCGCGGCGAAATCTTCGGCCTGGTCGGGCCTGATGGCGCGGGCAAGACGACGACGCTGCGCTTGATGGCGGCGGTCATGAATCCGACGACGGGCACGGTGACGGTGGCCGGGCACGACAGCGTAAAGCACGCCGAGCAGATTCGCGCGCATGTGGGCTACATGCCGCAGCGCTTCAGCCTGTACGGCGATTTGAGCGTGCAGGAGAATCTGGAATTCTACGCGGACATTTTCGGCGTGCACGGTGCGGAGCGTCAACGCCGCTTCGAGCAAGTATTGAATTTCTCGCGCATGACGCCGTTCGTCGATCGGCGGGCGAGCGCACTGTCGGGTGGCATGCAGAAAAAACTGGGTCTGGCCTGCACGTTGATCCATCGCCCCGAAGTACTGCTGCTGGATGAGCCAACGACGGGCGTCGATCCCGTCAGCCGCCGCGAATTCTGGGACATTCTGACCGACTTGCACTTGCACGGCACGACGATCGTGATCAGCACACCGTACATGGATGAAGCCGAACGCTGCAATCGCATCGGCCTGTTGTTCAAAGGCCGGTTGATTGAACTGGGCACACCCAAAGCGATCAAAGCGATGGTGCGCGGGCAAGTGCTGGAAGTGCAGCCCAGTTCACTCGCCGCGGCGCAGGCCGCGTTAGCTGCACATTCGGACGTGCTGGAGGTGCAAGTCTATGGCAACTTGCTGCACGTGTTCGTCGACAGCGCCGAAGTGAGTCTGCCGCGCTTGCAACGTGCCTGTGCAGCAAGCGGCGTTTCACTCAATAATCCGCGCGTCATTCAGCCGCGCATGGAAGAGGCGTTCATTTCGTTGATCGGCAAGAGGCAGGAGGCGTGATGCGTGACGTGATGCGTGGTGCGTGGTGCGTGATACGTATGATCGTCGTGGGTGCGGCATTGAGCGCGTGTTCAAGCTCGGTTGCATTACCGACGACGCAGCCCGGTTCTACGCCGTCTGTTGTGGTATCTCAAACACCAACGCCAATTTCGGTGCAACCTACACTTGAACCGATGGGCACAGTTTGCAGTGGAGACGCTGAGCCACCCACTGTTGCGTCCGGTTGGAGACTACTATGGCAGAAGGTGTTTGAGCATCCTATCGCCCGTCCTCCTGTGGTGGATGGGGGGCAAATGCTGTTGATTGAAAGAGCTGATGCGCGACCGAAGACACTTCAAGACACCATCTTAGCGGTTGAACCTCAAACAGGCGGTATTCAGTGGAATTATAGTGACGCCAAAGACCCGATACCGCACGTCGCTCGTGATGTCCTGAGCATTCAGTACAGCCCTAAATACTGGTTGTTGCTGCTCTGGTATCTAAACCCTGAAGGAGCGCCGAATCCCCTTTCGATGAAGTATGAGATTGTCGTCGATCGGCAATCGGGTAAAGTAATTTACGACAGTGGCGCAAATGCAACTGGCTCAGCTACGACAGTAGCAATCTCAGATGAAGCGCTTTTTGATCATTATAGCAATAGCGGTGGCGTGTTTGCGTATGAGTATATGCGCCGGATTGATCTGTCTTTTGGCGCGGTTCGCTGGATGCAGGTGTGGGGAGCACGCGGATCGCGTGGCATGGCTGTGGTTGAGCCGTTGTGTAACGGACCCTGAGCAACGCCGTTACTGCCTGCAAAAGGCGCTGGCGCTTGATCCCGAAAACCCCGAAATAAAAAGCGAATTCGAAAGACCGGTCGGACCGGCTGTCCCGG
>JACRBO010000677.1 GCA_016219235.1 Chloroflexota bacterium | reverse complement strand
GGCGCGATATTTAACGAATGAAATCAAGAAACCATAACCATTCTGCTGTCCTGTCCGAATGCTTCTGTCGGGCATCCAGACTCACGCTGCAATCCGGGATGGTTGGGCCGCTGGATTCCCGCCAGAGGCGCGCGGGAATGACAACTCGCGGCGGCTGAGTACTTCTGAGAAAAGAGCGAATTGAATGTTTAAGAATCTATTTGGCAAACTCGCCGGCGATCCTAACGCGCGGCTGATCAACAAACTGCAACCCATCGTCGATGAGATCAACGCGCTTGAGCCTGACTATCAAGCGTTATCCGATGATGATCTGCGCGCGATTACGGCCGACTTCCGGGCTGAATTGGATGAAGCGGTGGCCGAGCTGCGTACGCAATTGGCCGAGGCTCGCGCCGAGGCGCAGGACGAAGAAGAAGGCGATCGCCGCCGCCAGCTGGACTTGAGAGTCAAGAAGCTGGACGACGATCTCTTCAAAGCCGAGAACGACCTGCTGACGGACTTCCTGCCGCAAGCGTTTGCGGCCGTGCGCGAGTCGGCGCGGCGCAATATCGGGCAGCGCCATTTCGACGTACAGCTCATCGGCGGCATCGTGCTGCACCGGGGCACCATCGCGGAAATGAAGACGGGCGAAGGCAAGACCATCGTCGCGTCGCTGCCGCTGTACCTCAACGCGCTGCCAGGGCATGGCGCGCATCTAGTGACGCCCAACGATTATCTATCCAAAGTCGGCACGCAGTTGATGGGGCCGATCTATCACGGGTTGGGCCTGTCGGTGGGTGTCATTCAGCACGAGTCGGCGTTTCTGTTCGATCCCAGCGTCCGATCGGCGGATGAGCGCTATAACCATCTGCGGCCGGTGTCGCGCGCCGAGGCCTATCGGGCGGACATCACGTACGGCACCAACAATGAATTTGGTTTTGACTATCTTCGTGATAATATGGTGGCAGACCTCAGTCAATGCGTGCAGCGGGAATTGCATTATGCCATCGTAGACGAGGTCGATAATATCCTGATCGACGAGGCACGCACGCCGCTGATCATCTCCGGTCCGGCGGAAGAGTCGAGCGACCTGTACGTGAAGTTCTCGGAGTTGGTGCGCCGCCTGCGCCCGACGACGAACGACGACGAAGACAATCCCAACGGCGATTACGTGGTGGAAGCCAAAACGCGCAACGCCACGCTGACCGAAGCCGGTATCGAGAAGATCGAGAAGTGGCTGGGCGTCGATAACCTGTACGATCCGCAATACTTTGAGTGGCTGCCATATCTGGACAACGCCCTGCGCGCCGAAGTCATCTACAAGCGCGACAAGGACTACATTGTTAAAGACGGCCAGGTCATCATCGTCGACGAGTTCACGGGGCGCTTGATGTATGGCCGCCGCTACAGCGAAGGCTTGCATCAGGCGATCGAGGCGAAGGAGAAAGTCACCGTTCAGCGCGAGAGCCTGACCTACGCCACGATCACGTTTCAGAATTTCTTCCGCATGTATCGCAAGATCGCGGGCATGACGGGCACGGCCAAAACTGAAGAAGAAGAATTTCAGAAGATTTACAATCTGGAAGTGGCGGTGATTCCCACCCACCGGCCGATGATCCGTGAAGACACGATGGATGTGATCTTCAAAACAGAGGCGGCCAAGTTCCGATCGGTGGTCGATGAGATCGCGGACATGCACGAGGCCGGCCGCCCGGTGTTGATCGGCACGGTAGCGATCGAGACGAGCGAAATGCTGGCGGGCATGTTGAAGCGACGCGGCATTCCGCATAATGTGCTCAACGCCAAGGAGCACGAGAAGGAAGCGATCTTCATCGCGCAGGCGGGCCGCCCCAAAGCCGTTACTGTCGCCACCAATATGGCCGGGCGCGGCGTCGACATCTTGCTGGGCGGCAATCCCGAAGGTCTGGCGCGCGACATCCTGCGCAAGAGAGGGCTGGACCTGGCGGAAGTCTCGCCTGAAGAGTGGCAGGCGGCGCTGAACGACGCGCAGGCTCAGATCGTGGTCGATCGGGAAAAAGTGCTGGCGGCAGGCGGCCTGCACATCATCGGCACCGAGCGGCACGAAGCGCGCCGCATCGATAACCAGCTGCGTGGCCGCGCGGGCCGTCAGGGCGATCCCGGTTCCAGCCGCTTCTTCGTCTCGTGGGAAGACGAGTTGATGAAGCGCTTTGGCGGCGACCGTATCAAAGGCGTCATGGACTGGGCCAAGATGGAGGAGGATCAGCCGCTGGAGCATTCGCTGCTGAGCCGCTCCATCGAGCAGGCCCAGGTGCGGGTGGAAGGTTACAACTTCGACATCCGCAAGCATGTGCTGGAATACGACGATGTGGTCAACACGCAGCGCAATGTGATATATGCGCAGCGCCGCAAGATTCTGATCGAGAAGAATCTTAAGCCCATCATCATGGATATGATCTATGATGAGCTGCACGGCATTGTGGCGCAGCACACGAGCGGCAAACTCGACGAGTATGACCTGAGCGGCTTGATGGTTGCGGCGCGCGGCTTGATTCCATTGCCCGCGACCCTGACCCCGGACGATTGGCGCGATCGCAAACCCGACGAGCTCGAAGCACAGCTGATCGAGTTTGTCGAGAAAGCGTACGAAGCCAAGACGCATCAGTTGGGTGATTTGATGCCGCAGGCCGAGCGCATCACGTTGCTGCGAGCGGTGGATAATCTGTGGGTGCGGCACCTGACCGATCTGGATGCGCTGCGTGAGGGCATCGGGCTGCGCGCTTTTGGCCAACAGAATCCGCTCATTTCTTACAAGAAAGAGGCGGCCGATACCTACGACTTGATGCTGGAGTCCATTCGTAGCCAGGTGGCGCGCGACATCTACCGGGTTCAGCCGGCTCAATCGGCGCCCGCGTCCGCCCAGCGCCGGCTTAGCGTTAGCGGAGCCTCCAGCAGCGGTAGCAGCAAGGGCCGTACCCCGGTTCGCACCATCGCGTCCGACGTGATCGGGCGCAACGATCCGTGTCCGTGCGGCAGCGGCAAGAAGTACAAGCAGTGTCATGGCGCGCCGGGCGCTGGGCCATTGCCAGGCAGGCAATCGGGGGCAGCGGCGCCGGCTACACCTTCAAAGCAGCGAAAATGAGCGAACCTGAGCCTGAGAATTTTCAAGAATGGAATCCGCCAATTCCGCGTCATCGATCCGCGCTGCCGGGCGGCGGGGCCGATCTGGCGCGCCGCTTAATGGACGATATGGATCCCGAGGTCTTGGAGTTTCTCAAGACGGCGGTGAATACGTTCATCAAGTGGGATCTCGTCATTTTCTTTTACGAGAACCCCAACACCAACGATACGGCCGACAACATCGCGCGCTATATCGGGCGGGATGCCAATGTGATTATGAGCGAATTGGACGAATTGGCAACGGTGGGCGTGGTGCAGCGCCAGATCACCGGCCAGCTGCTGGTTTATTCGCTCACCGACGATCCTCAGGTGCGTGAACGCATCAAGCACTTCGTGTCCGCCAGCGACGATCGACAGTTTCGCGTGAAAGCGATCTACCATCTTATTCGAGGCATGCGCTAAGTTGCGCCGGATAGCAGCCGGCCTAACTTGCTGGAGTATCCCATGAGCGAACGCATCAGAACCGGCATCGCCGGCCTCGACGAAATGTTGAGTGGCGGTTTCATACCGCAGTCGGCCAACTTGATCGAAGGCGCACCGGGCACGGGCAAAAGCACGCTGGGGATGCAGTTCATTTACAACGGCATCACGCGCTTCAACCAGCCCGGCTTAATCTTGACATTTGAAGAATTCGCCCAGCAGTACTACGCCGATGCCGATGCGTTTGGCTGGGATCTGCGGGCGCTGGAGAAAGCCGGCCAGCTGCGCGTAATCATGACCAGCCCGGAAGTCAGTTACGCCGATCTGGAGCGGGTGGATGGCCGCATTCAGGCGACGATCGACGAGATCGGCGCGGCGCGCATCCTGGTGGACAGCCTGTCCCATTTCGATCGGCTGAGCGGCGACCCGGTGGCCCGGCGCGGCATCCTGTACAGCTTTATCAACTCGCTCAAGCGTGAGGGGCTGACCAGCCTGTTGACGCGCGAAAGTCCGGCGTTGATCGGTGAGATTGAAGGCCCGGAAGAAGATGTGGCCTTTGTGGCGGATTCCTATATCTTGCTGCGCTATGTGGAAATAGAGAGCGCCATCCGCAAGGCGTTGCTGGTCTTGAAACTGCGCGGCAGCGATCACGCCAAAGACATCCGCCAGTTTGAAATCACCCGCAGCGGGATCGAAGTCCAATCGAAGTTCGAGGGCCGCGAGGGCATTATGAGCGGCAGTCCGCGCCGCATGGCCGAATCATTTGTGGAAGCCTTTGTCAAATCGGGCCGCTAGACGATGCCGGCATGAATCTCTTGTTGAGTGGGCTTACCCTCTATATCTGGGGCGCGGTCGCCGTGCTGATTGTCCTGCTCAATCGCATCGCGCACTTCTATCAGATTACGTCGGGGCGTAAATCGTATTATCAGTTGTTCTGGGTGCCGCTCATCTGCATCGGCCTGGGCGCGCTGCGCTATGCCACTCAAGGTATGTTGGCGGGCGACCTGCTGGGTGATGGCTTGATGTTGATCGGCGGCGTGCTGCTCATCGGCCTGGGCTATTATCTGCTCAAACTCATGACCGGAAGTCGATCGTAATTATGCTCACCGGCCCGTCCTTGGCGCTCAGTTTGTCCGGCGTGATCTATATGCTGTACATTTTCAGCGTGCTCAGCCGCAAGTTGGGCAGCGTGACGAAGATGCGGCCTTTGTATCGCGGCTTCTATGTGGCGATTGGCCTGATCGGGCTGGCGGTCATGTCAAGTTGGCTGTTGCTCACCGTGCGCTTCACCCCTGATCTATTGCCCGCTACATGGCACGGCGAGACACTTTTTCTGGCGATTTTTGCCGCGCCAATGGTCACCGCCGTCACCTTGAGCCTGGGCGTGGCGTGGCGTTACTGGGGTTGGTTATTTAAGGAGCGCGGCCGATGACGGAGAGCAGGCCGACTTCAAAACGGACACCCCGACCGGCCGCGAGCGCCGCGCCGCGCCGGGCGGCTTCGACGCTTGATCTGGACGCGCTGTTGTTTGCGCAGGCCGGGCCGGCGCTGGTTCTCGATCGGGCTGGATGCATCCTCAAAGCCAACTCACCGGCGAATCAACTCCTCTCTGGCTCGACTGACGCTGATGTGGCGCACCGCAATCTCAGTACCTTTCTGGAACCTTATTCACAAACTCGGTGGCAGGATGTACTCAATCGGGTGGTAAGTGAGCGCGCCGAAGTGATCGGCACGCTCGATCTGATCGATCCGCTGCAGGCCGACCGCCAGCAGCTCGACGCCTGCCGGGTTGAGTTTGCGGGGCGGCCCATCATCCGTGGCCGCCGCGTTGCGGCCGTGCACGTGGTCCTGCGCGCGATCCAACCGCATGAGCCGCACCCGGTTGAGCAGCGGCAGCAGCGCCTGGCTGAAGCGCTGCGCCAGGTGGCCTTAGTCCTCAACTCCACGCTCGATCTGGCGACCGTGCTGGAATTGATTGTCGGCCAGGTGAAATCGGTCGTGCCGTATGACAGCGTCTCGGTGTTGCTAAGCGAAGAGGGCCGGTACGATCTGGTCGTAGCGCGCGGTTACCCCACCGATAAGGATCATCTGCGCGAGGTCGATCATCGCAGCCTGCCAACGACTCAACAGTTGTTGGCTCAACGCACCCCGCTGGTAATCGCCGACACGCAGCGTGATCCGCGCTGGCGCTCGCTCCAGGTCCCCGATCCCATTCGCACCTGGCTGGGCGTGCCACTGTTGAATAAAGCCAAAGATCAGGTGTTGGGCATCCTGGGGATCGATCACTATCGGCCCAACGCGTATACCGATGAAGACGCCCGCGCGGCCTTCATCTTTGCCGATCAGGCCGCGGTGGCGATCGAGAACGCCCGCCTGTACGCCGAAGCGCAGCGCCGCGCTGATCACATGGCGATCTTGAACAGCATGTCCGCCACGGTCAGCCAATCGCTCGATCTGGAAGCGACCTTGTGGGCGGCGTTGGACAAGGCCCTGGAAGTGGTGGGGGTCGAATCGGGCGCGATCAGCCTGGTGGACGAAGATGCGCAAGAACTGGTTATCCGGGTACATCGCGGCTGGCGGCAAAACGATCTGGTCAATAATCTGCGGGTAAGGTTGGGTGAAGGGCTGTCCGGGCAAGCCGTATTGAGCGGCGAAGTGGTTGTGACGGGCAGTCTGGACGACGAGCCGCGGTTGGCGGTGCCCGAAGTCCGTGACGAAGGCGTACAGTCGCAGGCCCTGGCGCCGATGCGGGCGCGCGACCGCGTGGTGGGTGTGCTGGGGGTCATGAGCTATCGCCCGCATACGTTTGCGCCGCAGTCGATCGAGGTGGTGAAATCCATTGCCGATCAGATCGGCCTGGCGATCGACAACGCGCAGCTGTATGAGCGTGAGGCGCGCCGGGCTGCACAGCTCACCTTGATCAACGAAGTCGCGCGCGACGTGCTGGCGACGCTCGATCTGTCGGACCGGTTCGATCGCGCCACGCAGGGTATCTGTCAGCGCTTTGGCTATCGCATGGTCGGGTTATTCATGATCGCGCCGGACCGGCAATGGTTGGTGATGGAGTCCGGCGCGGGCGGCCTGGCCGAACTGG
>JACRBO010000672.1 GCA_016219235.1 Chloroflexota bacterium | reverse complement strand
GTAGGTCACGAAATCGGCTTCATTTTCAGCCAATTCCACCGATTTCACATTAAGTTCGTCGGCGATGATGTCTTTAGTGCGCTCGACGCTGTCACGCTGATCGTGCGTCACGACGACGATGGCCTTGCCCAACGGCTGGCGCACCTTCACGTTCGACGACGAGCGGATCGAGTGACCAAGCGCGACGGCGGCGCGGCTGATCGCCACATCGTTGAGCAGTTCGTGATCGATGGTCGATTCATCGGCTGTTGGGTATGCGCAGTGATGAATCGATTCTGGCGCGCTCTCGTCCACCACACGCACTAAGTTTTGATACAGCGCCTCAGTTACAAACGGCAGCAGCGGCGCGAGTAATTTGGCGAACGTGACAAGCACTTCGTACAACGTCGCATACGCGGCCTGCTTGTCGGCATCGCCGGTGCTCTTCCAGAAACGGCGGCGCGAGCGGCGCACGTACCAGTTGCTCAGATCGTCGACGAAGACCTCGGCCGCTTTCGATGCGCGCGACATATCGTAATCGGCCAGGGCCGCCGACATCTCGTTCGTTAGCTCAGCCAATCGGGCGCGGATCCACCGATCGAGCGGCGTGTATTCAACCGCATCCTGCATCCCGCCTGGCGCGCCGCCGCTTTGCGGGTACGGCGTGAGCGAAGCAGCAGGCGCGTTCTTCGACTCCACTTCGTTCCGCTCACGCGCAGCGTGCGCCTGCTGCGAAGTCGGAGGAGGCGTCCAACCATCGAGATTCGCATACGTCACGAAGAACGAGTACACATTCCACAACGGAATGAAGACGCGGCGGCGCGTCTCATCGGCGTGGTGATAGCCGAAGAGCATGTCGGTGTCGTAACGCTGATTGACGAACATCCACCGCATCACATCCGCGCCGATGGTGTCTGCGCCTTCGTTGAACTCGATCGCATTGCCCCAACTCTTGTGCATGGGACGGCCATCTTCGCCCAACAGAGTTGCGAAACCTAGCACGGTCTTGGTGGGCCGTTCGCCCGTGACACCCGTGCTCATCGCCAGCAGCGCGTAGAACCAGTTGCGGAATTGGCCAGGAAACGACTCCGTGATGAAGTCCGCCGGGAACCATTGCCGCCAGTAATCAGGATCGAGGCGATAGCCCATCGTGCTCATGGAGACGATGCCCGCATCAAGCCACGGATTGCCCACGTCCTTGATGCGTTCGACGACTTCACCACATTTAGCGCATTTGATCTTTACGGCGTCGATGTACGGTCGGTGCGGCGAATGGCCGACGAATTCGGCCCAGCCATCGATGGCGCGCTCTTTCAATTCTTCGCGCGAACCGATCACTTCGAAGTGACCGCACTTCTGGCAATCGTAGATGGGCAGCGCGAGGCCGTAATAGCGCTTCTTGCTGATCATCCAGTCGTGCATGTTGCGCAGCCAATCGAGTTCGCGGTCTTTGCCGAAGTCGGGAATCCAGCGGATGTTGTTGGTGACATCCATCATCGGTTGGCGCAGACCGTCCATGCTGATGTACCACTCGTCGACGAGGCGGAAGATCAGCGGCGTCTGGCAGCGCCAGCACACGGGATAGCGGTGCACGTAATCGTCGATGCGATAGAAGCGGCCCTTCACTTTCAACGCTTCCACGATCGGATCTTTCACATCGTTGACGTGCATGCCCGTGAGCCAATCGAAGCCGTCGATGTACACGCCGTTTTCATCGAGCGGCGCGAGCACGGGCAAACCATCGCGCTTGCCCAACGCAAAGTCCTCCGCGCCGCAGCCCGGCGCGATGTGGACGATGCCCGTGCCTTCTTCTTCGCCGACTTCGTCCCACACGATCACACGATGATCTTCTTTTGCGGCCACTGGCAGATCATCGAAGGGGCCGTAATAGCGCCAGCCCTCCATCTCGCGGCCCTTCAACTCGCCGACGATTTCGAACTTGCCCTTGAGCATCTTGGTCGTGCCTTTGGACATGTAGAAGTATTCGTCGCCTTGTTTGACCTTGACGTAGGTCAACTCCGGCCCGACCGCGGCCGCCACGTTGGAGGTCAGCGTCCACGGCGTTGTTGTCCAGACTAACAGCGATTCTCTCGTTTCGCCGTCGCCCCAATGGCCAATCAGCGGGAAACGCACGGTGAGGCCGGGATCGGTTTTCTCGACGTAGCCTTCGGTGACGATCTCGTGTTGACTGATGCCCGTGCCGCAGCGCCAGCACCACGGCATCACATCGTGGCCTTTGTAGATCCAGCCGCGATCGAAGCACTTCTTCAAGAAACCCCAGATTTGATAGTTGTTCTCGTCGCTGAAGGTGAAGTACGAGCCGCCCATGTCGCCGACGCCGAGTTGACCCACGACCTGCTCGACCGTGCCTTCAAACTCGCCGTCCGGGCCGCGATACTGAATCGCCTGATCGGGGTCTTCGCCTAGCTTATCGCGCAGCATGCGCAGCGAAGCAGGATCATCCCAGTTTACCCAGTAACCGAGGCGAATTGATTGCTCGGTCTGCGTCGCGGCGAAGTTCAGCACGCGCTGCTTGCACAGCATCACGAACGGCGCGATGCCGTACACTTCGATGTCGCGTTTGTTCTTGAAACCGAGGTCGCGCTCGACGTTGACTTCGATCCATAAGCCCTGGCAATCGAAACCGTTCTGCCAGCGTTGATTCTCGCCCAGCATGGCGTGATAGCGCTGCACGATGTCTTTGTACGTGCGCCCCCAGGCGTGATGAACGCCCATTGGATTGTTGGCTGTGATCGGGCCGTCGAGGAACGAGTAGCGCTTCTCGGATGAAGCCAGCAAGCGGCGCAGTTTGTTGAACGCATCGGAATCCTTCCACCACTTCAGGATTTCGCGTTCCTGCGCGGGAAAATCGACTTTGGTTGAGACGGGCTTAAAGGGCATTCGGTATCTCCTGAAATAATGCTGGCGATTGACAGACCGGCGATTGAAATCGCGCCTGAAGGGCTAAAGCCGATCGTCCGCCTGCGCGGACGGGTGCTGAGGTCGATCTATTTCAAACTCTTCAAACGTTTCTTCAAATTCTGGCAACAATTCACTATTCGCATGATGCTCTTTCTGGCGTTTGATGTACAGCACAATTCGTAACTATTCACGCGGTTGAAGGTGTCACGTACTGCAAGATCGGTTTGCCCATCAAGTGCACCAATTTGGCGAAGGCGTTTTCGCCGTGGCGTTTGGCGGTGTTCAGCACGGTCGCCAGCGCGGCATAGGCCTGTGGGCC
>JACRBO010000671.1 GCA_016219235.1 Chloroflexota bacterium | reverse complement strand
TGATAAGACAGCCAGCGTTACGAATAGCAGCAGCCCTACGATCTGCGACGACACGATAACGCTGTACACGCTCTGGCGTTTGCTGGTCCAGCCGCCCCAAAAATCGCCTGCGCCCCACAGCAGAGCAGAGGCCAGGCCCAGCGCGATAGGTGCAAATTCTGATCCGGTCATGCTCAACCTTTCAATTCAATCTTATTCGACCGCGAATCAGCGCGAATATTCGCGAATAAAGAACCAATTCGCGTCAATTCGCGGTTAGTCGCTAAGCCTGTAACTCTTTACCCAATCTGATCACTTCCCGCACGAAGAGGTCAAAATCTTCGCGGCGGGTGCGATGGTTGGTGTGCGCCACGCGGATGGCGAACTGCCCGTCGAGCAGGGTGTACGTCGGGATGGCGATGCCCTGTTCGTGCAGTTCAAACATGATCTGCTGATTCAGTTGATTCAGCGCTTCCGTCGATAGGCCCGGTACTTTATAGCGCAAGCACACGATGTTGAGCAGCGCGGGCGCCATCAGTTCCAGTTCCGGCGCGGCCTCGATCAGCTCCACGAGATAGCGGCACTGATCGACGTTTTGCTTGATGATGCGCCCGTACTTCTCGATGCCGTGTTCTTTTAGCGACAGCCACACCTTCAGCGCGCGGAAGCCGCGCGTCAACTGTATGCCGTACTCGTTGAACCAGCGTGAGCCGCCCGCCACGCCGCGCTCGAAGTGCGAGAGATAATCGGGCGTCAGCGAGAACGCATGGCGATGGGCCGCTTCATCGCGCACCAGCACGCAACCTACTTCGATGGGCATGTACATCCACTTGTGCAAATCAAAGGCCAATGAGTCCGCGCGCTCCATGCCTTTGACCAGCGGGCGCAGTTCCGGCGAGACGGCGGCCAGCGCGCCAAACGCGCCATCGACGTGGAACCATAAATTCTCGCGCTGCGCCAGATTCGCCAGCGCGTTCAGGTCATCGGTCGCGCCGGTGTTCACCGTACCCGCATTGCCGATGAGGGCGATCGGTTGATAGCCGGCCGCGCGATCGTAAGCAATGGCGTTTTCCAGCGCGACGAGATCGATCTGATAATTCGCATCCACCGGAATTTTACGCAGCGCGGTACTGCCCAGCCCTAACATCTCGATCGCTTTCTGATGGCAGCTGTGCAATTCCGTCGAGCCGTAGATCGTCATCGGGCGCGGAGCCGCCGCCACGCCTTGTTCGCGAATGTTATAACCGGCGCAGGTGTTGCGCGCGACCGTCAAGCCGATGAGGTTCGCCATCGAGCCGCCGCTGACTAAAAGGCCACTGGCCTCGCGCGGATAGCCCAGCATATCCTTGCACCAGTCCAGCACCTGATGCTCGACGTAGTTCGCGCCGTGATCGCCGCCGCCCAGATTGGGATTCAGCATGGCGGCCAGCATATCGGCCATTGCGCCAAAGGGCGTGCCCGTGCCGATGACCCAGCCCCAGAAACGCGGATGGATGGTGCCATGCGGATAAGGGCGCACGTACTTCAAGAAATCGTCATAGGCCCGATCGGCTCCCTGCGGCCCAACGGGCAGCGGTTGATCCAGCTGCGCTTTCGCTTCGGCGGAGAGCGGCTGCCACGCGGGCCGCTCGCGCACGGTGCTGAGATAGTCAATCATGTCGTCCATCAGCCGATGGCCCAATGCGCGCAGTTCTTCCCAGTTTTCGGGGTCCAGCGTTTCCTCGTCGGGCATGCGTAACTCCTGAATGATTTGTAAGCCTCACGCACGCCAGCGGCCCACCGCCGCAAAGCGGCGGACATGGGCAAGCCGCAAAGCGGCAAAGAAAAACAGACTTTGCGTCTTTGCGGCTTTGCGTGAGATTCTATCTTTTTCGTCTGCGGCCGCCCTGCATCTGCTGCGCGATCTGATCCGGCGTCAGGCCTTGCTCCAACTGCCATTCGCGTTTGGGTTTCAGCGCGCCGGTCGGGCAGACGCCCACGCATTGTCCGCAGAACACACACGTCGTTTCCGGCATGGCCTTATCGAAGAACGTGCCGATGCCCGTCTCGAAGCCGCGCCCTGAAAAATTGATCGCATACGCATATTGCGCATCATCCGCGCAGACCTGCACGCACCGCCAGCACAAAATGCACTTGGCATAGTCGCGCACGAACATGGGATTATCGTCGATGACGGCGTGAGCGCGTTTTGCGCCATCGGCAAAGCGATCCAGATCGGCGTGAGTGTCCTGCGCGATGTGCTGAATCTCCGGCGCTTCCGATAGATCGACCGTCGCGGCCAACATCTCGACAATCGTGCGGCGGCTGCGTTCCACCCGATCGGTCCGCGTGCGAATCTGTTGCCCTTCGCTGACCTTCGCCACGCACGCGGGCGACAGCACTCGCGCGCCTTCGACCTCGACCACGCACACGCGGCATAAACCGTTCGACGTGCAATGATCGTGATAGCAAATCGTGGGAATCTCCACGCCGATCGATTGCGCGGCCTTGTGAATCGTCGTGCCTGCCGGAACGGTGATGCTGTGATCGTCGATGGTCAGGGAAATGAAGTCACTCATAGAGTCTCGCTCGTTCATAATGAGTAACGAGTAATGAGTAAACGGCTTGTCACTCGTTACTCATTACTCGTCACGAACATCTCCGGCCACACCTTCATCGCGCTCTGCACCGCCCACGACGCGGATTGCCCCAGCCCGCAGATCGAAGCGTCGCTCATGGTCCAACTCAGATCAGTCAGGCGCTCTCTGTCGCCCGCTTTGATTTTACCCGCCGCGACGCGTTGCAAGACTTCATACTGGCGCAGCGTGCCCAGCTGACACGGATAGCACTTGCCGCACGATTCGTGCGCGAAGAAGCGGCCTAAACGCAGTAAAACATCGCGCAGATCGCGCTTGTCGTTGAAGACCATCACTGCGCCGGAACCGAGCGGCAAACCGCGCGCGCGCAAGTCTTCAAAAGTCAACTTCACATCCAGATCATTAGGAGTGGCAAAGCCACCCGCCGCCCCGCCCATCAACATCGCTTGCAAGTGGCCGCCCGTCACGCCGCCCGCCAGGTCTTCGATAAGATGGCGCAGCGTCACGCCGAAGGGCACTTCATACAGGCCGGGGCGCACCACATCGCCGGACACGCAGAACAACTTGGGGCCGGTGGACTTCTCCGTGCCGAAGCGCGCGAAGGCCTCCGCGCCGTGCGTGAAGATGTACGGAATCTTCGCCAGCGTCTCGACGTTGTTGATAACGGTGGGTTTGCCAAACAGGCCGTAGGTTGCGGGGAAGGGCGGTTTCATGCGCGGAAAACCGCGCTTGCCCTCGATCGATTCGAACAGCGCGGTCTCTTCGCCGCAGATATACGCGCCCGCGCCCGAACGTACTTCGATGTCCAGCGCGTAGCCAGAGCCTAACACACTGTCACCCACATAACCGGCCGCGCGGCATTCGTCGATGGCGTGCCGCATCGCCGCGATGGCTTTGGGATACTCACCGCGAATGTACACGTAGGCTTCGTGCGCGCCGATCGAGTACGCTCCGATGATGGCTCCTTCCAGAATGCGGCACGGATCACCTTCCATCAAGATGCGATCCTTGAACGTGCCCGGCTCGGACTCATCGGCGTTTATGACGAAGTATTTGGGCGTGCCTTCGGCTTTGAGTGTGCCTTCCCATTTGATCCACGTGGGGAAGGCCGCGCCCCCGCGCCCCAGCAAACCCGATCGTTTCAGCTGATCGATCACGCCCTGTGCGGTGATACCGCTCTCGAAGACCTTATGCAGCGCCGTCATGCCGCCCGCCGCCTCGTATTCGATCGGTGACGCGGTGTGGCCGCGTCCGCACAGCGCCGTGACGATGCATAGATCACCGCCCACGTAATCGTCGGCTTCGCGATGATGCCCGGCAAAGATTTCGTCGATGGTGTAAGGGCGAGCATTGGTGAAAGCGACATCATTATAGTGATCGCCCTCGAGGCGCGTGAGGTTGACACCGACGCCGGTGTTGCATAATCCGAGGCACGCTGACCGCTCGATGGTGTATGCGCCGTCCGCCGAGGTTTCACCGGGTGCATTCACTCTGGCGCGCTGACAGGCCGCATCGAGGACAGCATCGGCCCCGCGCAGTGAGCACGATGGATCAGTACACACGCGGACAACCGTATGGCCGATCGGGTGGTTGTAGAACATCGAGTAGAACTCGATCACGCCGTGGACATCGGCTAGAGGAACATTCAGCGCGCGGGCCACTTCGGTCGCGATCGGTTCCGAGATCCAGCCGTGGAGTGATTGCGCAGCATGGAGCGCAGGCAACAGGCCAGATCGACCGAGGGGTACAAACGGCGCGATGGCTGACCGCAAGGGGGCCAGATCGAGATCGGGCATTCAGTTCCTCCGCTTGGCTGTGGGGTGAGGTGAGTGAAGTTTACTCTGTATTATCGCGCAAGGCAAGGCTAAAACTACAGAGACACAGAATGCTCCAAGCCCGCGTCCGCGCAGGTGTTGCGGCGCCTGCCAGCCGACCGCGCGGACGCGGGCTGAGAGCAATTGCCGGAGAACAGATCTGCCAAACAATGACGCGCACTCTGCGCCACATGGCCGGTTTGCATCGGTCGATATTCTGGCTATACTACAAGGGCGGTGGTGAGTGGCGAACTGGCCGCCGATGCGCAATGGCCCTAATCCTTTGAATGCGAACCGGCAAGCCAGATACCCAGCAATTCTCAATTTGAACCGGACCGCTCCCGACGGACACTTGCACCGCTCTGCGGATGCAGTGCAGGTGTTGCCAAATCCGTCGGCTTGGCCGCTGCGCGAAGCGTGGCAATCCAGCGGGAGCATATGCGCCAAAATGAGAATAGCTGCCGGACACCATGGCGCGTGACGCAGCCTGGCAACAAGCCGAACGAAAAATCCAGCCTGCCCTGAAATAGGGCGCACCAGGAGCGTAAATGATTCACACCTTGCGTGAAAGAGCATCTCCAAGTCAGATAAACGACATGTTGCAAGAATACGAGACCCTGATCAAAATCGTGGTGGACATCCGCCAGCGGACATTAGCGGGCGGCGGAGAAATGCACGCGGATTGCGAATCCGTTTTACTGCAAAGCGGCAGTGAGCAGGATGATCTGTGGGGCGCGAACTGGTATCCGGCGGAGGAACGCCTTGAATTTGAGTCGCTGATCAATATTCGCCCGAGGCTGGGAAATCGCAGTGTCCTGCTACAAGATGAGAACCTCCGCAAACAAGTGGAGGATGTAACCCGTGCAATTCTTGGAGGCGTGCAATGACCGCTAGGGAAAAACTCAAACAACGCTTCATGCGCGATCCGCTGGAAAGAAGACTTGGCGGACTGGCGGCCACGCTCGCGCGGATTTCCTCCAGCGCGCGCCATTCCGAGTCGCCCGTCGTCGTGGAAAACCTGCTGGACGAAGCCAAACATCTCATCGAATGGACGGCCGCCGACGCCGAAGCCGAAACCGCCGCCGAACTGGTGCAAATCCAGCGCTTGATCACGCTCTGGCAAAAAACATGGAAAACCGCCATGCAAGATCAATCTCAGCGTATCCTGCTGTCTACGCTCGCCAAGGAGTGGTCGGACAAGACCTTGCAGAGTTCAGGATTGGTTTAACCCCACAACCAACGGGGAAAGATGGAATTGATCGGCATAAAACCACAGAGACGCGGAGAGAATTATTCTCTCTGCGTCTCTGTGGTTCTGCGGTGCAACTTATTTCCTTGTCTACTTGTTTCCTCTACTGCAAGAACCCCACCACCATCTCATCGAAGTAGAAGTTCACCGGATTCTCTTCGTCGAAGTTGTCGGTGATGATGCCCAGCGAGCCGCCGGTGTAGGTGGCGTCTTCAAACTCGCCTACTTGCTCGCCGTTGATGTACAACTTGTAGTGGCTGCCATCGGCTACTACGGCCAGCGAATTGGCGGTCAGTTCGTCCTGCACGATCGCGCTGGATGCGGTCCAGTCGATCAGCGTGACGGTGTCTTCACCGTCGAAGCGCTCCACGATGAAGTAGCCGTCGCCGGAGACGCTGAACGCATAGAACTGATCGAGACCTTGCACGCGGAAGATCACGCCGTAGGCGTTGTTGTTCGTGCCCTCGTAACCGGCATCGAGTTGCAGCATGAAGAAGTCGGGCAGGGTAACGTCCTGATAGAAGTCGTACAGCGGCCCGGCGTAGGCGTTGAGCGCGACGACGAATTGACCATCGGTGTTGTACTCGGCAGTGCCCCAGTCGCCTGAATCGGGCTGCAGGCTGAAGTCGGCCGTGCCGTCAAACGGATCGACGAAGACTGTATCGCCGAACTCCGGCTGCGGCGCGCCTTGCTGTTCTTTGCTGACGCCCGACACCAGGATGTCGAAACTATCGAGCATCTGGTTGAAGAGTTCCACGTCGGCATCGAAGTTGACTTCGCGCGACAGGTACAAAAACGCGAAGGTGACACCGGGCTTGACTGTCGCGGCCACGACGCCGCCCAGATACGGTTCGCCGTCTTGTTCCAGCGTAAAGGCTTCCTCGCGACCGTCGAAGCCGCCCAACACGAACGGCGTAATGTCGGACACCAACTCGAAGTTGTCGAAGCCGCTGAAGATTTCCTCGGCATATTGAATGGCCTGCGTGTCGGCGTCTTCGTTGCTGACGGCATCGGGGAAACTGAGCCGCGCTACGGCCGCTTCGGTCGAGTCATTGTCGCTGGTGAAGAAGACGAAGCCATCGCTGGCGCTTTCTTCGGCCGTCCAGGTTTCAGGATACAGCAGCGCCAATTCCAGGGCGTCACTGGTGAACGATGTGAAGCCCGCGATCTGGCTGGCCTGATCGTTTTCGACGAACAAGTTTTCAAACGATTCGTAACGGTTGCCGTCCAAATCTTCGGCGATGAAGCCCACCACGTAGCTGCCCGCCGGGGCCGGAATCTGCTCGATCGTGAACGGTTGATCGGCGTAGGTCAGCGTGCCACTATCGCGCTCGAATTGGTCTTCCGTTGCATCCTGGCTCAAATTGAAACCGGATTCGATGATGGTGAATTGATCGCCGGTCTGCGGCGTGATCTCGCGCAGGCCGCCGTTCGCGCCGGCGCCGTTGTAGCCGATGATGCGAGTGAGTTTTGAATCGCGGAAGAACAATCGGGCGCGGATGGTCGGGCTGCCGTCGGCGGGAATGAATTTCGCATTGGCCGCGTAGGTCGGCAGGTCGTTGTCGTATGCTTCCGGCCCGATCAACGCGCGCACCGACGTCGCGCCGTCGTTGATGGCAAAGATGATCGGCTCCCACTCCCACTCCAGCGACACCGCGCCATCCGGCCAGGCCGGATATTGAACGCCGTTCACCTCGCGCGTGTCGTCGGCGAACATGTAGTCTTCGTCTTCGATCACGAGCAGCTCTTCATCGGGCAGGATGCGGCCGATGAACGTGAAGACGAAGCCCAACCGATCGCCGATCACTTCGGATTGGAGCGTCACCGGTTCGCCGGCCCGCGCCACCTCGGCCGATAGGGTGATCGGTGCGACTTCGAGCGGCTTGGCGGTTACGCTGCCGCCGCGCGTGCGGGCCGATCGGGATGCGCCGCCCTGCAGGCTGCCGCCGACATAGTGGAAGTGCAGGAAGTCATTCCAGTTGCTGTTGGCGGCAAAAGTATCGGCCACTTCGGCGTAACCCAGATTGTCCTGTGCGCCGTACAGTTCCGACGACGGGAAGTAGATCACCAGGCCGGTCGAGCCGGGGCGTTCCGGTCCGTGGCGCTCTTGAATGACGGAGGTTTGAATGGCTTGGGTTAAGCGGCTGACGCTGGCTTCCATATCCGGGTCGCCGCTGATCTGGGCGACGAGCGCGGCGAAGTGACCCAGGTCAATGTAGGATGGCGGCACATCTTCGCCAAAGACGCTTTCGTACGATTGGGCATACGTGCGCGCCTCGGCCACCATTTGCTGATCGAGTTGCGACAGACTGACGGCAAACGTATCGAGCGCACTCAGCACGTCGGGTACAGCCGATAGATCGATTGCGGACAGCGTGACATCACGCTTCTTTACCTCAGCCACTTCTTCCGCGCTCACTTCGTCGGTCACGTCGAACTCGCGCTTGACCAGCGCCCGCCGCGCGACCGGATCGACGATCAGCTGATCTTGATCGATGTAGCTGTTGACGATGTGCTTCGCCAGTTGATCGCCGCCCATCGCCGGATCGGCCGTCAATTGGCTTAGAAATTCGGTGTAGGCCCAACCGAGCGAGGGTTCAACTTCCTCGGACGCCACGGCGTATTTGGCGTGCGGCGCGAGCATGGTCATCACTTCGATCTGCGACATCAGGCAGGCGTCGAAGCCCAGCAGATCGAATTTGTCGACGCCGGTGGCCTTGCGGGCTTTGTCCAGAGCGCGATTGATCTCCATCAACCACAGATTGTCCACGCCAAACGCTTCGGCCAGCGCGATGTTATCAGGCCCCAGGCCTTTGGGCGCGGGATCGCTGAAGCCGCCCGGCCAGCCCGCGCCATGATCGGACAGGATGAGCGCGTACTTTTTGGCGGGATACGTTTCCACCGCCCAGGTGATGAAGTCCACCAGCGTGTCGCCGTCGGCCATATTGATCTCGCCCAGGTCGGCCAACTCTTGCGAACCGATCTCGTTGAGGTCATCGTCTTGCGTAATGAGAAAGCGCTTGGCGGTTGTCCAGTTGCCCATGCCTTTATACGCGCCGCGGTAACGATCGAGTTGGGACACGATGCGGACCTGATCGGTGGAACCCACCCGCTCGGCTTCGTTGAAGTCAATTAAGATGTCCTGTTCCAGAATCTGATCATCCGCGTCTTGATACATCATGATCAGCCACTCGGCTTCCTCACCGGCCGGTACCGGCTCAGTGGTGGCGCGGGCGGGAGCGGTGGCCTCCGGCGCGATCGGTTCACTCGGCTGTTCGGTAATCTGATCGGCGCCGGGTTTGGGTCGGCCCTGATCCGGCTGCTGCGGTTCGGGCAGGGTTGACCCGCACGCGCTTAATAATAGACCGACGACGGCGAGTAGTGTGATGAAGCGAAAGGTATGATGGCGCATGCGGCCTCCTGAAATGTAAGGGCGAAGCACCCGTGTTGCAGATGCTTCGCCCGTGAGTCGTGCAACGGCAATTACGGCTTTTGCAGCGAGATCGTCAGATCGACGCTGTCGGGCGTCTCGTCGTCGACGGCCACGTCGTCTTCAAAGTTATCGTCGTAGCCCTTCGCGCCCGCCACGATGGTGTACGACTCGCCGCGCGGCAGCAGGTCGGGCAGTTGGAACTGGCCGCGTTTGTCGGTGACGGCGTAGGTGAAGATGGCCTCTTCGCCGCCGTCCCAATCATCGTAAGTGATGCCGGGCTGCAGCACGATGAAGGCCGCTCCCGCGATCGGTTTGTTGGTGTCCGCGTCGACGATCGTGCCGGTGACTTCGACGCCGTCGCTATTGCCGGGTATCGACGGCGTGGTCGTCGACCCGATCGTGAAGCTGCCCTTTTGCAGCACTTTGCCTTCGACGACGATCTCCAATCGATACGCGCCGTCGGGCAGGCTGCTCTTGCTGGACAGCGTGCGGGCCTGCGTGCCGCTCGTGCCCGCATCCCACTTGTAACTCTTGTTGATCACGGCCTCGTCGTCCAGGTACCAGATGGGCGCCCAGTTCAGGTTGTTCTTCATGTTGGAAAACGGGAAGATGGCGCTAACGGCTTTAAGGCCCGTCTTGAACGATGTGCCCGGTCGGATGGGCTTGTTGTTCTTGTCCACGTCTTCGGCAAAGGTCAGCGCGCCGATCGCGGCGCTGCCCGCATTGCCGGTGGTGGGCGTGGTCGTCGGCGTGGTCGTCGGCGTCGTCGTGGGCACACCGCCGCTGCACCCGCCGGCCTGCGCCTTCTTGATCAGGTTGTACGCGCGATTGATGGGGCGTTCGGCGCTGAGGCGCGCGGCGCTCTTGGGGTCGGACCAGCCCTGCGTGTGCACGCCGATGATCTCGCCGGCATTGTTGACGACCATCGCGCCGCTGTCGCCGGGTCCAGTGGCCGCGTCGGTCTTGATCCAGATTTTGACTTTATCTTTGCTTTCAAAGCCGGCCACGCTGCCCTTGCTAAACGTCAGCGAGGGGGTGTCGCCGCTTTCGCCAAAGCCGATGCCGGGGAAGCCGATCACCGTGATGTCGTCGCCCAGGAACAATTCGTCGGCATTGCCGACGGGCACGGTGGGGAAGGCCACGTTCTTGAGGGGCCGGTTCTTGAGATCGCTGATGATGCACGACACGGATAGATCGAGTTCGGGATCGACCTGCACCACCTGCGCCAGATAATTGATGACGGGCGGCTCGGTGGGATCATCCACCACCCCGATCGCGATCAACCCTTTGCTGTTATTCAGTTTCTTCGTTTGCAGATCGCCCACGACGTGATAGTTGCTGAGGATCATGCCGTCGCTGGTCAGAATCGAACCCGACCCGGAGCCGAGCATCTCGCCGTCGTTGTCGAGCATGACGATGAACACGGCGGCTTTGACGGCTTTCTGCACCGGGTTATTGGCATCGGCGGCGTAAGTGGGCTGGCCACCCAGCATCAGCAGGCCGGTCAACAGTGTGGCAATGACAACTGAATTGAGAAGTCGTTTGAAGTTCAGAGGTACGCTCCGTGTCTTCGCCGAATGAATTCTCGGTGTCTGCTATGGATCGCGGATCAAATAACTTTCTTGCTTGCTCCCGCTGGATTGCCAAATCCAGCGGCGATGGCCTGGATTTGGCAATCCAGGCCGAGCGAGAAGAATTCATTCGTCGGCTACTATGGCAACTTCACACTGGCGATGAGTTTCGCGCGCAGCTCGGCCAGCGCCGCAAACGAACTGGCTTCGCTGCTGAAGTGCACGATCACCAGTTGGCCGCCGCGCTTGATCAACGAATCGGTGGCTTCCACCACCACGGGCACCCGCGCGCTGCCGGCTGTGCCCGCTTCCGGCACGACGACGTAGGCGTAATTCAGCGTGGCCGCCGAATTACCGAAGATCGAGTCTGATTGTGTGCCGAGCATTGAGAAACCATCGAGGTCTTGCGCCAGTTGAATGGTGCGGCGCGTGCTTAACGCATTCAGGCTGGGGTCGCCGTCGAACGCCTCAGTCGTAATACTAAACGTCGTCGGCACGCCCGAGGCCGTGCGCGTGTCCATCGCCGCCAGACCGGCGCTCTTGTCGCTGCGCCAGCCGATCGGGGCGTCGAACGAACCGACATCGCTGGTCAGTGTTTGCGTCGCGCCTTCGGCTCCAGATTTGATCGCCCAACCAATCAGCAGGGCAATCACGACGAGGCCGATCACAGCCCAATCGGCAAAACGATCGCGGCGGGTACGTGTTATCGTGAGAGTGGTCATCGTAGTCTCCTTACGCCCGACCGGCATCGGCGCCCGATAGCGTGATCTTGTTGGCGCGCTGAATCAAGCGGGCCAGCAACAATAACACGGCCAGTGCCACCGCCGTCGCCAGAATCAGCCCCGGCCACGGATTGAAACCGCCGCCGCTGAGCGACAGCCGCGTCGTGGTGATCTCGCCGCGCACGTAGGTGAAGACGCCGTTGAGAATCGCGGCCAGCGCCACACCCGACGGCAGCCACCAGACCGGGTCGTCTTCGAATTTGGCGCGCGCCAGAAAATAGCCCGTAATGCCGGAGAAACTGGCCTGCGCCAGCGCCGTGACGACGATGCGAATCAGCGCCGCGCGCAAATCCGCGCCCTGGCTATCGATGACGAACTGGATATTGAGCATGGTGGCGTAGCCCAGACCGGCCGCCGTGCCATAGATGATGCCGTCCACCCGCTCGTCAAATTCGCGCGATTGATAGATGCTGTAGCGCACGGCGGCATACTTCAAGAACTCTTGCACGACGCCGATGACGAGAATCGAGCCGAGGATGGTCGTGACGGTGGAAGAGCCTAACCACTCGGACGTGCG
>JACRBO010000670.1 GCA_016219235.1 Chloroflexota bacterium | reverse complement strand
GGCGTGAGGACGCAGAAGCCCACGACGCTCTGGCCTTTCAGTTCATCCGGCACGCCGATCGCGGCGGCTTCGCTGACGAATTCGTGCGACACCAAAATCGATTCGACTTCGGCCGGGCCGAGGCGTTTGCCCGCGACTTTGAGCGTGTCGTCGGATCGACCAAGGATGTACCACAGCCCGTCGTTATCGATCGCAGCCCAATCGCCATGCACCCACACGCCGGGAAAGCGCGACCAATACGTATCGAGATAGCGCTGCGGATCGCGCCAGAAGCCGCGCGTCATGCCGATCCACGGTGCGCGGATCACCAACTCGCCCACTTGATTGCGCACCGATTGACCGTGCTCATCGACGACATCGGCCGCCATGCCGGGCAGGGGGCCGGAAAACGCACACGGTTTCAGCGGTAGCAAAAAGTTGCCCATCACGATGCCGCCGCTGATCTCAGTGCCGCCGCTGTAGTTGATGATGGGCAGTTGACCGCCGCCCACCGTGTTGAACAACCACAACCACGGATCGGGATTCCACGGCTCGCCGGTCGAAGCGAACTTGCGCAGCAATGAGAGATCGTGCGACTTGATCGGTTCGTCGCCGTAGCGGATGAGCGCGCGCACGAGCGTGGGTGAAATGCCGAGCGCCGTCACGCGATGCTGTTCGACGAGCCGCCACAATCGATCGGGTGCGGGATAATCCGGCGCACCGTCATAGATCAACATCGTCGCCCCTAAAATCAACGTGCCAAACACCAGCCACGGTCCCATCATCCAGCCCATATCAGTGAGCCAGTACAACACTTCATCGTCGTGCAGATCGAGGCCGTGCGCCATGTCTTGCGCGGCCTTGACGGGGAAACCGCAGTGCGTGTGCAGCGCGCCTTTGGGCTTGCCCGTCGTGCCCGAGGTGTAGATGATCATCAGCGGGTCTTCGGCGGACGTGCGTTCGGTCGGGGCTTGATCGGATTGCGGATCGATCAGTTCGTGCCACCAGCGATCGCGTGCGGCAAACATCGACACGTCTTCGCCGGTGCGCTTCACCACGATCAAGTGCTTCATCGTCGGCACCTGCGCGCAGGCGGCATCGGCAGTGTCTTTCAGGCGGACGACTTGCCCACGCCGATATGTGCCATCGGAAGTGAACAGCGCTTTGGCTTCGGCGTCTTGCAGGCGCGAAGCGATGGCGGCTTCGCCGTAGCCTGAAAACAAGGGCAAAATGACGCCGCCGATCTTGGCGATGGCGAGTAAAGCGATAACGATCTCCGGCGTCATCGGCATAAACAAACCGATCGCATCGCCTTTGCCTAAACCGATCGAGCGCAGCGCGTTCGCGGCTTTGTTGACTTCGCGATAGAGTTGCCCGTACGTCAACGTCTGCGTGGCGCCGTCTTCGCTTTCGTAGATCAACGCGGCTTTGTGTTCAGCGCTCGTGCCGATGCGTTTATCGAGGCAGTTGTGAACGACGTTCAGCACGCCATCAACGCACCATGTCGGCCACTCGATGCCTTTGGCAAGATCGACGACTTTGGAGTAAGGTTCGTAGAATTCAATATCGAGGTCGCGCAGCACGGCATCCCAGAACCAGTCGAGGTCGGTGGTGGAGCGATGCAGCAAGTCGGCGAACGTCTTCAGCCCGTGCTTGTCCATGAAGTGCTGCAAGCGGCTGTGCGCGATCTGATCGGGCGTGGGCCGCCACACGATCTCGCCGCCGAAGTCGAAGGAGGGTTCGTCCACAGTTATCTCCTGAACGTGGTGCGGGTTGCGTGGTGCGTGAAGGACGCTGTACGCATGACGCTGTTACCGGATGAATTGCACGTCATTGTAGTTGACGAGACTCAACAGGCGGCGAATCTCACCTTCGGCATTGTCACGGGCTTGATCGAGGATGTTATTGGCCAGCGCGGTTTCGCGGAAGTTGGCGACGGCGGCCTCGCGTGCGGCAGTTTCCAATACCAGATTGGGCGGCAGCAAAATGCCTTCGTCGCGCATGACCACATAGGTGCATTTGCGATCGTCGAACACCTGGGTGGTAAAGAGTTCGGTCTGGGGCAGACGAATGACGACTTTGCCGTCCGCGGTTTGAATATCCGCCGGCTGCAATTTCGCCAGATCGACGCCGGCATCCACTTTGCCGCAAGCCACCAGCAGCACGCGCTGAACTTGATTCAATGCGCCGATCTTCATCTGGGTATCGACAACGGTGGAGAGGAAATAACTGGAGGTGTGCAGCTGGCCCAGCGGCTTGATCTGATCGATCACGGCGGGCTGCATCAAAATGGTCGACGTAGGCTCGGGCAGTTTGAGGAAGTCGGCCAGGCCGGTGGGCAGCCCGACCGATTGCACGATCAAGAATAGCACAACCACAATCGCCAACACCAGGATCAGTTCGAGTGCACAACCGCGGTTTTTCATGGCTGTATCCCCTCCCGAGAATCGCTGCGTCGTGATCATACCACACCTGACGCGCGCATTTGACGGGTGCGGGTGTGACGTTCAGCAGTTGTGCCGCCTGCCGCACCGCGCTATACTTGCCCCGGAGGATGGATGATTCAGATTCTGCTTGAAAATCCGCTGCTGTTGTTGTTCACCGTCGCCGCCATCGGCTATCCCCTGGGCCGCATCAAGTTCCGCGGCAGCAGCCTGGGCGTGGCGGCGGTGTTGTTTGTCGGGTTGGCGATTGGCTCGTTACATCCCGATCTGAAACTCCCGGAGATCATCTACCTGCTGGGCCTGGTGTTGTTCGTGTACACGATCGGGCTGAGCAGCGGGCGCGGTTTCTTTGCGTCGTTCAAGCGCAAAGGGCTGCGCGATAATGCGCTGGTGGTCGGCGTGTTGATCGCGGCTGCCGTGATGGCGATCATCGTGCGTTTAGTGTTGGGTCTCAAATCGACGGTGACGGCGGGTTTGTTTGCGGGTGCGCTGACGAACACGCCCGCGTTGGCGGCTGTGCTGGAGGCGCTCAAGAGCGTTGCACCGACGGCGCTGCTCGATCAGATGTTGGCTGAGCCGGTGGTAGGTTACTCGGTCGCGTATCCGATGGGCGTCGTCGGGATGATCCTCGCGATCGGGTTGATGCAGCGCGTGTTCAAAGTCGATTATGCGGCGGAGGCCCATCGGCAGCGCGATCTCAACGCGATGACGCGGCGGATTCTCAATCGCACGATCAGGGTCACGCGGCCCGATGCGTGTGACCAGCCCATTCACGAGATCATCCGGCACAATCACTGGGAAGTGGTGTTTGGCCGCATGACTCACGGCGGTGAACTCGGTCTGGCGAACGCCTGGACGCGCTTCTGCCCGGGTGATCTGGTGACGGCCGTGGGCACGGTCGAGGACCTGGACAAAGCCACCGAATATCTCGGCGAACCGAGCGATGTGAAGTTGGAACTCGATCGGCGCGAGTTGGACTATCGGCGATTGTTTGTGTCCAATCCCAAAGTGGCGGGTCATCGCCTGCGCGATCTGAATTTGCCGCAGCAATTCGGCGCAGTCGTCACGCGCGTGCGGCGCGGCGACATCGAGTTTCTACCGCACGGTGACACGGTGCTGGAGCTGGGCGATCGAGTGCGGGTGTTGACGCATCGCGAGAACATGGAAGCCATCGCGGCGTTTCTGGGCGATTCGTACAAAGCCATCAGCGAGATCGATATTCTGAGCTTCAGCCTGGGTCTGGCGTTGGGCTTGCTCGTCGGCATCATCCCGATTCCGCTGCCCGGCGGTGTGACGTTAAAGCTGGGCTTTGCGGGCGGGCCGTTGATGGTGGCGCTGTTGCTGGGCAAACAGGAACGCACGGGGCCGCTGGTGTGGAGCCTGCCGTATAGCGCCAATCTGACGTTGCGCCAAATCGGGTTGGTGTTGTTTCTGGCGGGCGTGGGCACACGATCGGGCTATGCGTTTGTCACGACGTTTACGCAGGGCGGAGGGATTTTGATTTTCGTCGCAGGCGCGATCATCACGTGCGCGACAGCGGTCCTCGCGCTCACGATCGGCTATCGCGTCCTCAAGATTCCGATGGGCCTGTTGACGGGTATGCTGGCCGGCTTGCAGACTCAACCGGCGGTGCTGGGGTATGCGCTGGAGCAGGCGGATAACGATCTGCCCAACATCGGTTACGCCGAGGTGTATCCCATCGCGACGATCGCGAAGATTTTGCTGGCGCAGATCCTGTTGACGTGGGTGGTGTAGTAGGTTGTCGGACGGGCCATCGATTGGAAATCGACGGCAAGGGTCAGGAAACCCGCTGCGCGGGTTTGATAGGTGCGAACCGACAGTGCATGTTGCATCATCTGAATCATGCTAAGAGCCGCCAGTGCATGTTGCATAGTAGTGTGTGTGGGCACCGCCAGCCTTGGTTGCACAAATGACGGTTACTTCTTCAAGAACGGATAGGGCCAGCGC
>JACRBO010000676.1 GCA_016219235.1 Chloroflexota bacterium | reverse complement strand
TTGCTTGTCGCTCAGGTAACTCAGCAATTGCGTGCGCGGATCGGCCTGCCACGGCACGGGCAGGCTCAAGGCCTGGGCGATGGTGGGCGCGATGAGGTGGGCAGCGGCTAACGGCGCAAGCGGGACAAAGAACACACCATCGGCAAATTCGCTCAGGTGCTGATGCGCCGCTTCCAGCGCCAGCCGCGTCTTGCCGATGCCGCCCGGCCCGGTGATGTTGATCAGGCGGCACGCGGGATCGCCCCGCAACCGATCGTCGATCTCGGCTAATTCGCGCGTGCGGCCGACGAAGGCGGTGGCCTGTGGCGGCAGGTTGTGAGGCGGCACGGGGCGCGGCGCGGCTTCAGCAGCGGCCTCGATCGGGCTGGCGGCTTCGATCGGGGGTTGGATGTCCGGCGCGCCGTACGGCGATTGCCCTTGCGACAATTGCTTATACAGCGCGCGCGTTTGTTCGGACGGATCAACATCCAGTTCTTTGCGCAGTGCCTCCGCGCAGCGTTGATAGACCGCCGCGATGTTGGCCGTATTGCCCAGATGATAGTGCGCGGCCAGCAGCGCGCGATAGGCCGACTCTGGCACCTGCCCCTGCGCGAGCCAGTGCTCGGCCCACTCCAGCGTCTCGCGCCAGCGGCGCTCGCCGATCAGGCGCTCGATCAGCAGCTCCATCTTGCGCTCGAAGGTGGCCTGCCAGCGTTCGCGCTCGAGGGCGATCCAGTCTTCGTAGAAGCCGGGCAAAAACTCGCCCGCATAGACGGACACGCACGCCATCAGCGCTTCGGTCGAGGGGTTCGATCGGGTGTTGTAGTCCAGCGCTTCGACATCGAGTTGATACGGCGTCTCGGCGTTGAAGGCAATCGCCAGATCATCGGCGTTCAGATAATCACTGCCGATCGCTTTGCGGATGCGCCAGAGTGCGTGACGCAAATTGCTGCGCGAGTTGGTATCGCTGGCGTCGGGCCAGAGCAAGCCGGCCAATTTTTCGCGGCGAATGGCCGTGCCAGCGTTGAGCATCAGGTAAGCCAGCAGCGCTTGAGCCGGTCGCGAAGGCAGATCGACCGGTTGATCATCCGATTGAAGGCTAAACTGACCGAGTAGTTTGACGTGCAACATGACGAATCAAGTATATCACGCTTGATTCAGGCGCGGCTAGATACATGGGACACAGTGACGTGAGCGGTGACCATTTGGTGCACTCTATGTGAGATTGCAAGCAAGTTGCAAGCATATTGCAATGTTCCTAACGTCACAAAGCGCAAAACTGTCTGTATACTGATACTGCCTGGAACGCCACGGGAACAAATTACTCAAACAAGCCATCTGCCTTACCTGACCCACTTCATCACAAATCATCAATCCATTTTGGAGGCAATCATGTCACACTCGCGCAATCTCGCCGTTGTTCGTTTGATTGTTGTCTTCGGTCTGATAACCAGTCTATTCGTCATGTTGCCGTTGCCGGTAGCGCAGGCCGCTACAGTCAAAACCGGCGTAAACGCGACCTACGGTATTTGTGTCCGACCCGGTGGCATCAGCCGCCCATATACATTTGGAAATGACTCTACACCTGATCCCTTGTATCCCGGCAGCTATCCAATTACTCAAATCAATTATCACAACGTCCCGCCTTTTAACTGGATTATTTCGCGCGGGTATTATGAGTACAGTACGAACGGCGGGTCCAGCTGGAACCCATACACGTTAGATACGTGGGTGGCGGTTGCTGGAACACAATGGCGGTTTGTAGACACGCAACCAGGCGACACTACCTCCTACAATTCGTTTGGTGTGTATTGGTATCTTCAGGGTGTCCCCAATTTGATCAGTTCGGGGGGCGGTATCACTCCAGATAATCCACCCACAGATATTTCGTCGGACAACTATTTTATTCTAACCGGCACTGGCGTGGGCACGACTGTCGCCACGCTCACACCAACAGACACCGGTTGTTATCAAGACGGCTACTGGGAGATCGACAGCCAGTCGGTGCCGAATCTGTTCACCATCGCCTTCGATTCCGCCACGGGTAACGTGGCCACACTTAGCCTTGGCACAGGAGCTCTACCTGTTGCTGGCCAAACCGCCACGGTAACAGTTCGCTACTATGACCTCTACCAAACCGATGCCACTGGTACGCCGATCCCGGGTCAGGGTTTCAGCAA
>JACRBO010000675.1 GCA_016219235.1 Chloroflexota bacterium | reverse complement strand
TGGCGGCCTACGCGGCTCAGTTTGGCGCTGATCGGCCCAGTTCAGTCACGTGGGATTGGCTGACGGGCGATGTATTACGGACCAAGTATGTCGTCGGCGGCGGCTTCAGTGTGTTCTATGACGATCGACCCGGAACTACTGACACAGTCCGCCTCGATCCTCGCTACGTGTTGGTTGATGGCGCCGGCATTGTGCGCGCGGAGTATCGCACAGTTGATCTGAATGTCGAGCGAGTTGCACAGGACATCGCCATTCTGGCCGATGAGATTCAAAACAGTCAGGGCGCAGCCCGGTTGGCCTATGAGGCTGCGCACTTATTCAGGTGTTATCCATGACAGAGGCAGTTGCTGCTCGCAAGGCTGTGAAGATTCGCCCCGTGTACATCGTTGTGGTGGTGGCTGTGCTGGTGGTGGTGGCAGCCGGCTGGTTGATCGGCGGCGCGCTGCGGCCCTATGTGTTTCATGGCACGCTGTTTCAGTCGCCGACGCCGGCGCTGAATTTCACGCTGACCGGTCACAACGGGCAGGCCGTGTCGCTGGATGATTACAAAGGGAAAGTGGTGATGCTCTATTTTGGCTATACCACTTGCCCGGATGTCTGCCCGACCACGCTGGCTGAACTGCATACAGCACTTCAAACGTTGGGTAATCGCGCGAAGGATGTGCAAGTGATCATGGTTACAGTTGATCCAGAACGCGACACGGTGCCCGTGCTGGCGGAGTACATGCCTCACTTTGACGCCAGTTTCATCGGGCTGACGGGCACGCCCGAACAGATTGCCGAGATCGCGACGTATTACGGCGTGGCCTACGAACGGAGCACCGAGGAATCCGCGTTGGGTTATCTGGTCAATCACACCGCGACGGTTGCCACGCTCGATCGGAAAGGGTACGTGCGCGTGATCTTTCCGTTTCAAACGCCGGCGCGTGATATCGCGGCCGATGTTGAATACTTGCTCAATCGTTAAGTGCTGTAGGAGGGAGGCTTGTGCGTATGAGGATGATTTGACCTGTGACGTTTTCCAGCAGTAAGCAGGACCCCCGGCCTGTCCAGATTTGATCTCACGAGGAGGAAGAAAGCAATGGCACCGAAGAAACCAGAGCCCAATCAGTCGGAGCAGCCCAAGGGCACGCTGGTGATCGTATTCAGTTACATGGTCACGATCATCGTATTGTGGAGCTGGGTCTACCTGACTCTGATCGAACGAGGGGTGACGCGATGATCCATGTGCATACCTATGAAAAGTGGTGGATGGGTCTAACGATCATCATGTTGGTAGCGTTCACGGCCGCGATTGGCCTGAGCGCGTTTGCGTCCGGCATCCAGGTACCGTCGCCGGAGGCGCGCGTCGATCCGAAGACCGTGGCCCAGACTCCGCCATTTGATAACCCCGGTTTGCGCGAGCTGGCCCCCGGCAAATATGACGCCTACATCGTGGCGCAAGCCAGCCCGTGGAAATATTACCCGTCGGAAATTCGCGTGCCGTTGGGCGCGACCGTGACGTTCTATGTGACGAGCGTCGACGTGCAGCACGGCTTCCGCGTCCAGGACACCAATGTCAACATGATGGTGTTGCCAGGGCAGGTATCCAAACTGACGACGACCTTTCACAAGGCGGGTGAATTCCCGTACGTCTGCTCCGAATATTGCGGCGTCGGCCACCAGAACATGTTTGGCAGGGTTATCGTCGAGCCATAACTATGGAAGTTGAACCGGGCGCCTACAACTTGCCTTCGACTGCGGCGAACAGATTCTCGCCGACTGTGGTTGCCAGCTTGAAGACCACTGTCGGCAAGCTCATCGTGCTGTTCAAGCTGCGGGTGGTTGCGCTGCTCGTGTTGGCTTCCGTGGGCGGGGCGCTGCTGGCTTCGGGTGGCGCGGTGTCGGCAGGGCATCTGCTCTTGCTGGTCGTCACCGGCACGCTGTCGTCGGCGGGTGCTTCGGCCATCAATCAATATCTTGAACGCGATAGTGACGGGCAGATGCAACGCACGCGCCGTCGCCCGCTGGCGGTGGGCGACTTTGCTCGTCCTCAGACGGTGCTGGAGGTCAGCATTGGTTTGATCCTCCTGGCTGTGATGCTGGCCTGGCCGTTTAGCCGGGCACTGGCCGTGTTTCTAGGGTCAGGCGCGATCATCTATGTCGGTGTTTACACGGTGTGGCTTAAGCCGCGCACTGTGCTCAACATCGTCATCGGTGGCGCGGCCGGCAGCTGTGCCGTGTTGAGCGGCGGCGCAGCCGGCGGCAACTGGGCCGATCCGGATGTGATTGCCCTGGCGCTGCTGGTTTTTGCCTGGACGCCGACGCACTTCTGGAGTCTGGCACTGGCCTATCGGGATGATTACGAGCGCGCGGATGTGCCGATGCTGCCCGTCATCGCCAACGCCCATGCCTCGGCCTGGTGGATCGTGCTGCATACCGGCCTGACGGCGTTTATCGCGCTGATGCTGAGTGTTCGCCCGGCGCTTGGCTGGATCTATGTCGTACCGACCGTGATAGCTACGGTCTGGTTGGGGTGGCATTCCATTCGGTTGCTCCGGCAGCCGGAACGGCCCCGGGCGTTTAAGCTGTTCAAAGTCTCCAACATCTACTTAGGCATCGTGCTGTTGGGGATTTATCTTGGAATGCTGTTCTAGCCGCAGATGTTGCTGAAAAAATCGGATTCTCAACTATCGCCTCCCAGGTTGAAAGGAGTGAAGGACATGTTCGCTGCTGAAAAGAAATTGGTTGGCGCACACATGCTTGTGGCGATCGTCGCCCTGACGCTGGGCAGTCTGTTCGGCCCGCTGCAGGCGCTGGAGCACATGGGTCTTAATCTGTATCCCACGCTGAAAGCGGTCGGCGTTCAATCGTATTATCAGGGCCTGACGCTGCACGGTGTGTTGAATGCATTGGTCTGGACGACGGTCTTTATCACTGGCTTCCTGACGCTGGCCACGGTCCGCACGTTGGGGCGGCCCATCGTCAAGATCTGGATTAGCTGGGTCGGTTTCGGGCTGATGGTCGTCGGCCTGGTCATCGCCGCGATTCCGTTGCTGCTCAATCAGGCGTCGGTGCTGTATACGTTCTATCCGCCGCTGCAAGCCCCCTGGTATTACTACCTGGGCCTGGTGCTGTTTGTCGTGGGCAGCTGGGTATCGGGGTGGAGTTTAATCATCACTGTGGTCGTGTGGCGTCGCGAGAACAAAGGCAAGACCACCCCGTTTATGGCGTTTGCGTCGGTCATCACCGTGGTGCTGTGGCAGGTCTGCACGCTGGGTATTGCCTCTGAAATTTTGGTGCTGATTTTGCCGTGGTCGCTGGGTCTGGTGCAAGGGATTGACGTGCAGCTGTCGCGCACGCTATTCTGGTTCACCGGTCACCCATTGGTTTACTTCTGGCTGCTCCCGGCCTACGTTTCGTGGTACGGAATGATCCCCAAACAGGCGGGCGGCAAGTTGTTCAGCGAGCCGCTGGCGCGCTTCTCGTTCTGGCTGTTCCTGCTGTTGTCCACACCGCTGGGTCTGCACCATCAGTACGTCGATCCGGGCCTGACGGAAGGCGCCAAGTTCATGAATGACGTGCT
>JACRBO010000674.1 GCA_016219235.1 Chloroflexota bacterium | reverse complement strand
CCTGCAACAAGCCCGCGCCGCCAATGATCAGAAACATCGCGCCGGCCACACTGCTGAAGGCCTTCACGCCGGGCGCCGCTGCAAACGTACTCAAGCCGCCCAGCGCCGGAAACGCCAGCATGAAGCCGGCCGCAATCACAAACCAGCCCGCGCCGCTGAGGGCGGGCGAGGTCAGCGCACGGCTGCGCGCCGCCAGGGCCAGATAGAGCGCCAGCAGCATGGTGGCCGCCGTCAACAACAGCGCCAGTCGTTCCAGAATTTGGCCGTTGATGTTCAGCTGGCCGTAGGCCAGCACTGTCAGAAACAGCACAACATACAACGCCACACCAATCAGGCCAATCAGCATGGCCGCGGCCAGTATCACTCGATCACTGTCTAAGCGGGTTGAGTTCATGCCGGCTCCACTGGGTAATTTCAGTTTAATCGTAACCGTTAAGACGGGTGCTGTCAAGTAAAAATCGATCAAGCATTCGCCGGCAGCCACAGGGTAAAAGTTGACCCAACACCGAGCTGTGTCTCAACCGTCAAGGCGGCCACCCATCTTGTGCGCGAGCTCGCGGCTGATGGACAACCCGGCGATGGCGAAAACGAAAGCCTCCGAAGTGCATGACACCTCGGAGGCTGCTGATTGCTACGATCAAACCACGGTCGTTAAGCGTCGCTTACTTACTATTGAGCGCTGCCACACCGGGCAATTCTTTGCCTTCCAGAAATTCCAGGCTCGCGCCGCCGCCAGTGGAGACGTGCGTCATCTGTTTGGCGACGCCCGCCTTCTTCACGGCACTGGCGCTGTCGCCGCCGCCGATGACGGTAGTCGCCTTGCAGGTCGCCAATAACTTGGCGATGGCGAACGTGCCTTCGGCGAACTTGGGCATTTCAAACACGCCCACCGGCCCGTTCCACACGATCAATTTTGCGGCCTTTAGCACGTCGCCAAACTTCTCCAGCGTCTTCGGCCCGATGTCCATGATGCGCCAGCCGGCCGGAACCTTGTCCACATCGACGATCTGCGAGTTCGCTTCGGCGTCGAACTTGTCGGCGATCACGGCATCGATCGGGAGGAGCAGCTTATCGCCCGAGTGCGCCAGGATCGACTTCGCGGTTTCGATCGAGCCGGCTTCGACCAGGCTGTCGGCCATCTCATAGCCTTTGGCCGCGAGGAAGGTATTCGCCATGCCGCCGCCGATGATCAGCTGATCGCATTGCTTCAGCAGATTCTCGACGACAAGTATCTTGTCGCTGATCTTCGCGCCGCCCAGGATGCCCACATACGGATGCTCGGGGTTCAGGGTCGCGCGGCCCAGATATTCCAGCTCTTGCTCCATCAGGAAACCGGCCACGGCCACGGGCAGTTGATGCGCGATGCCCTCGACGCTGGCGTGCGCACGGTGCGCGGAACCGAAGGCGTCGCAGCAGTACACTTCACCCAGTGCGGCCAGCTGCGCCGCAAAAGCCGGATCGTTCTTCTCTTCGGCCTTGTGGAAGCGCACGTTTTCCAGCAGCAGCACTTCGCCGGGCTTCAGGGCTTTCGCCAGAGCCTCGGTCTCCGCGCCGACGCAATCGGGCGCCATCTGTACGGGCTTGCCCAGCAGCTTCGCTAACGCTTCCGACGCAGGCTTCAGGCTGAACTCGGCTTCGAAGCCGGCGCCCTTCGGGCGGCCGAGGTGACTCATCAAGACGAGTGACGCGCCCTGATCGAGGATGTACTGAATCGTCGGCAGCGAGGCTTTGATGCGCTTGTCGTCGGAGACGGCGCCGTTCGCCATCGGGACGTTGAAGTCCACGCGCATGATCACGCGCTTGCCCTTGATGTCGATGTCCTTAATGCTCTTCTTGTTCATGGTGGTTACTCGAATAGTAACTTAGTAAATTGGTAACTTAGTAAATTAGTAGATTAGTCGAGAAAGAGGCTTGACTAATCTACTAATTCCTAATTTACTAATCTACTAGATTACAGTTTGCTCGCCATCAAGTTCGCCAGGTCAGCCGTGCGGACGCTGTAGCCCCATTCATTGTCGTACCAGGTCACGACCTTGATGAAGTTGCTGGCGGTCTTGCCCAGGACGGAGGTGAAGGGCAGGTCAACGGAGGAGCTGTAGGCGCTGCCCTTGAAGTCCATGCTGACCAGGGGTTCGTCCACGGCTTCGAGGATGCCCTTGAACCGGGGCTCTTTGGCAGCGTCGCGGAATGCCTGGCGCAGTTCCTCGGTGGTGGTTTCCTGCTCGAGTTCAGCGGTGAAATCGACCACCGAGACGGTCGGGGTCGGGACACGCAGGGAATAGCCATCGAACTTGCCCTTGAGATCGGGGATGACCAGGGCCACGGCCTTGGCGGCGCCGGTGGTGGTCGGGATGATGTTCAGGCCCGAGGCGCGCGCGCGGCGCAGGTCCGAATGCGGCATGTCCAGCACCTTCTGGTCGTTGGTGTACGAGTGGATGGTGGTCATGAACGCGCGCTTGATCACGTACTTGTCATGCACGACCTTGGCCGCCGGGGCCAGGCAGTTGGTGGTGCAGGACGCGTTGGAGACCACATGATGTTTGGCCGGATCGTACTTGTCTTCGTTGACGCCCAACACGATGGTCAGGTCTTCGCCTTCGGCCGGGGCCGAGATGATGACCTTCTTCGCGCCACCAGCCGTAATGTGATTGACCGCGCCCTTGACGGTCTTGCCCTTCTTGTTGACGCCATCTTCCTTGATGGTGAACAGGCCGGTCGACTCGATGACGATGTCGATGCCGAGATCGCTCCACTTGATATTGGACGGATCGGTTTCCTTGAAGACTTTGACCTGCTTGCCATCGATCAACAGGCTATCTTCGCCCATTTCGACCGTGCCGTTGAAGCGGCCGTAGGTCGAGTCATACTTCAACAGGTGCGCCATCGTCTTGATGTCGCCGATGTCGTTGAACGCCACCACTTCCAGCGTGTCGGGATAGTAGTCCCGGATCGCCTTCAGCACTTGCCGGCCAATGCGGCCAAAACCGTTGATACCTACTTTGACAGTCATGATGTTACTCTCCTTGTGAGAAGTGTGTGTTTGGAATTTTAACCGCCGAGGCGCATAGACACGGAGAAAGTATCAGATTTCGCTGTGCTATCCGCTGCTCGACGGTGAGATTTATTTGCTCAACTTGCGCATGTTGCTGAACATCAAGGCCATCGCACCGAGGGTGGTGAAGAAGGCCAAACCAATTTTGGTCACGTCAACCACCGGCTCAACGTGGACGCCATCCGGCCCGATCGAGATAGCGGCGATCGGTCGAGCGGTTGAGAATCCGCCGCCGCCGCCACCCGCACCGTAACCGCTGCCCGTTGGTAAGAGGTCATGCCGCGATTTCAGCCCTTCATCGCCTTCGGTGGGCGCGACTGCGTCATGCCGGCCTTTGATACCCTGATCCTCATCGTCGGCGCCTGTGCCACCGCCGCCGCCAAAACCGACGCCCAGCCCGCACGAGACTTCCGAAGCGCTGATGACAGTGTAGTCACCACCGGTCACCGGGTGTCCAAAGACCGCCGTGGGCCGGGCCGTGGCGATGAGTTTCTCCAGCAAATCCAAACTTTGTTCTTGTGTCTTGATCACTGAGAGGCCGATTTTATCGAGGAAGTCACTCATGTTATTTGCTCCTGCGGCGCGCTGCTTCCAGACTGATTATAACCGAAAACAACAAAGTGAAACCGGCGAAAGTCCACGTCGCATAGCGCGTCACATCGACAATAGGCACGCGCTGCGTCTGCCCGTCCCGATCGACGATCACGCCGATCGGGCGATTCCACACGAAGCCGCCGCGCGGCCAGCGGACGATCAACGCCTGCGACTGCGGCGTGATGATCGTGTCGCCAATCGTCTGCGGTTCACCGGTGTGAGTTTTGAGTTGGATGGCATTTAACAGATTCATGTTGACCCATCTGATAGTATAACTTTCCGGCTCGGCAGGGATAGTGTATTTTTGTCACTATCTGCGGTGATTATAGTCACACCTTCAATATTACACAACTCCCGCCCACTTGAGGGCTGGAACGATCAGCGCGTT
>JACRBO010000673.1 GCA_016219235.1 Chloroflexota bacterium | reverse complement strand
TAAAACGACGCTGGCCGACGTCTCGACGCGGGTCGAGAAGGCGCAGCGAACGACCGCGCGGACCCGCCGGGCGTAAACGGATCAATCGGTAGTGGGGGTGGTTGTTTTTTGTCAAGTTAAAGTATACTAAATAAATAGACTTAATAAACAATAGCGCGCTTTGCCAAATCTAATTCTCAGGCGGAGGTCGAATCATGAAGCGATCAAACGCAATGGCGATATTGATCATCGTGGGTCTGCTGTCGGGTTGCGCGGCTCCAGCCGCGGCCCCGTCAGGCAGCGGCGAATTGAAGGGGACCATTACGGTGTCAGGCGCTTTTGCGTTGTATCCGTTAATGGTGAAGTGGGGCGAGGAATTTCAGAAGATTCACCCCGGTGTGCAGTTTGATATTTCGGCGGGCGGCGCAGGCAAAGGTATGACGGATGCATTAGCCGGGCAGGCGGACATCGGTATGGTGTCGCGCGAGATCAAGGCCGATGAGGAGAAGCAGGGTGCTTACTGGGTGTCGGTCACCAAGGATGCCGTGTTTGGCATCGTGAATGCGAAGAATCCGGTGCTGCAAGAACTGAAGAGCACGGGTGTGTCGCGTGAGGTCTTGATCGATATCTACATCACAGGCAAGATCAAGACGTGGGGTGAGGTCGTTGGCAAGCCCGAGATCACTGACGAGATTCACGTATACACCCGATCGGATGCGGCGGGCGCGCCCGAGACGTGGGCCAAGTATCTGGACAACAAGAAGCAGGAAGACCTGCAGGGCATCGGCGTATTCGGTGATCCCGGCATTACGGACGCTGTTGCCAAAGATCCGCTTGGCATCGGCTACAACAATCTGGGTTACGCTTTCGATGCCACCAGCGGCAACCCGATTAGCGGCATCGATGTGCTGCCGATCGATGTGAATGTTGACGGCCAGATCGACACTAACGAGACCATCACGACCAAGGCTCAGGCGATTGCGGCGGTCGCGGCGGGTCATTATCCTTCGCCGCCCGCCCGTGCATTGAACGTTGTGACCAAAGGCAAGCCCTCGGGACTGGTGCGAGCCTTCATCTTGTGGACGCTGACCGACGGTCAGCAATTCGTTGATAGCGCGGGTTACATTCCTCTCACACAGGTCCTGCTAGATGACGGTGTCGCCAAACTCAAATAACTTTCCAGCTGGATTATACGCGACAGCTGCGGGGCGATCTTCGCTCCGCAGCCTGCGTGATCGTGCGGCGGGCAGCGTGTTTCTGGCCGCGACGCTGTTGCCCGTTGGCCTGGTGATCGTGATGATCATCGGGCTGACGTTGCGCGCGCAACCGATTTTGGTCAAATATCCGATCGGTGATCTGCTGACCGGCGAAACCTGGAAGCCGCTGCAAGGTCAATTTGGCTTTGCGCCGTTTATTGTCGGCACGGTGTGGGTGACGATCGTTGCGATGATCATCGCCGTGCCGGTGTGTGTGTTGACGGCGATCTACCTGTCGGAATATGCCGGGCCGCACGTCCGCAACGTGATGAAGCCGCTGCTCGATTTGCTGGCCGGCATCCCCTCGGTGATTTATGGCATCTGGGGCGTGATCACGATCGTGCCCTTAATCAACGACGTGATTAAGCCAGTGCTCAGTCAAACGCTGGGCTTTCTCCCGCTGTTTCAAACCGACAATCCGACCGGCTTCAGCGTCCTGGCGGGCAGCATGGTGCTGGGTCTGATGGTGACGCCCGTGATCACGTCGGTGGCGTACGAAGTGATGCAGACCGTGCCGCAAGGTTTGCGCGAGGCATCGTTAGCGGTGGGCGCGACGCAGTGGCAGACGGTGAAATTTGCGGTGCTGCGCAAGTCCGCGCCGGGCCTCATCGCGGGCGTGATGCTGGGCTTCTCGCGGGCGTTCGGTGAAACGATCGCGGTGTTGATGGTGGTGGGCAACGTGCCGCAAATGCCGCACTCGATCTTCGATGCGGCCTATCCACTGCCGGCGTTGATTGCCAACAACTATGGCGAGATGATGTCGATCCCGATGTATGATGCAGCGTTGATGGGCGCGGCGCTGGTGCTGCTGGTGCTGGTGGTGGCCTTCAATCTGCTGGCGACGCTGGCGCTGCGGCAGGCAGTACGGAGGGCGGCATGAAGCGCGCTCGATTGGAAGAGAAGATTTTCATCGGACTCATGCGGGGCGCATTTGTGTTCGTGGCCTTTGGCCTGATCATGATCTTACTGACCGTCGTGATCAAAGGGTTGCCCGCGCTGACGTGGGATATGATCACGCAAGCGCCCAAAGGCGGCTTTTATCTGGGCAAAGAGGGCGGCATTCTTAACGCCATCGTCGGGTCGCTGTATCTGGCGGGCGGCGGCACGCTGCTGGCGTTGATCTTGAGCCTGCCGATCACACTGTATCTGGCGATCTACGCGCGCAAATCGCGCTGGGTGCCGATCGTGCGGCTGGCACTCGATGTGTTGTGGGGCGTGCCGTCGATCGTGTACGGCGCGTTTGGCTTCATCGTGATGCTGGCGCTGGGCTTACGCACGTCGTTGTTGGCGGGCATTCTGGTGCTGACGCTGCTGGAACTGCCGATCATGGTGCGCGCGATGGACGAAGTGATCCGCAC
>JACRBO010000659.1 GCA_016219235.1 Chloroflexota bacterium | reverse complement strand
GGCGGTTGTATCTGACCCCCTTCCCAACCTTCCCCCGTCGAACGCTTTTTGTTCGACGAGGGAAGGAGCGGCGTTCCCTCTCCTGTTCGATGCGCTGCGCGCCGAACGGGGGAGGGTTAGGGTGGGGGTGATTCGCGCCGAAATTGACCAGCGTACCGTTGAAATCGAGCGGCGAATTGCCTATGATCACAGCGCCAACTCGGCGGCCTACGTCAACACGATCGGCGCGAACGCGCATGTTCATGCCGACTTTGGTAAGGGTCTGTGGGAGAGCTTTCCGATCGGCATTCCATACACCACCGTCCCCGGCACACAGCCCGCGTTCAACGTCGATTTCTGGTGGCCGGATGAAAGCGACCCGGGGCCGTATCCCATCCCGCCCAACGTGCCCATCGAAGGCGACCCCGACGGCGACGGCGATCGCCACATCCTCATCGTCGATCGCGACAACTGTAAACTATATGAACTGTACGCCGCACATCAAATCAACGGCCAGTGGAACGCGGGTTCCGGCGCGATCTTCGATCTCAACTCCAACGCGCTGCGGCCCGACACGTGGACCTCGGCCGATGCGGCGGGCTTGCCCATCTTGCCGGGTCTGGCCCGCTACGATGAAGTGGCCGCGGGCGAGATCAATCACGCGCTGCGCTTCACCGCACCACAAACACGCGGCGAGTACATCTGGCCCGCGCGCCATGAAGCGTCCGATCTGACCGGCGCACAATATCCGCCGCTGGGCCAGCGTTTTCGTCTGAAGGCCAGTTTTGTGATCGACAACTCGTTTTCGCCGCACGCGCAGGTCATTCTCAGGGCGTTGAAAAAGTACGGCATGATTTTGGCCGACAACGGCTCGCGCTGGTACATCAGCGGCATACCTGACGAGCGTTGGGAGAATGATGTGCTGCACGAGTTGGATGTGGTGACGGGTGCGGATTTTGAAGCGGTAGATGAATCGTCGTTGATGGTGCAGCCCGATTCGGGGCAGGCGCTCAGCGACTTCACGGTGTCGGCCAACCCGATCGGTCGCGCCATCGACGCGGGCAGTGTGGCGACCTATCAACTGCGCTTCGAGAAAAGCGCAGCGTTCAACAGCACGATCACCGTCACGGCCAGCAGCCCCTCGCCCAGCCTGACGCTGAAGTTGTCGCAAGCGATCGTGACGCCGCCGATCACGATCACGTTGACGATCACGGACACGCACCCGATCGCCTCACCGCCGATTGTATACTCGATCCCCATCACGGCGACGGGCGGCACGGTGACGCACACCACGAGCGTTGGCGTGTTGATTAACGGGCTGAAGGTTTACTTGCCGATCGCATTGAGGACTTGACAGGGTGACGCACCACCGCCGCACGGCGGCGGGTAAGGCGTGAGCGAAGCGAATGGGTTGGCTGCGGGTCACGCTGGGCCGCCCACTTCCCAAAACCCTATGCGACACGATATGAGCTATACTTCTGGATTCTAGAGTGCATCCCGTACCAGGTAGCGCCCGCCGTCAACCAGATTTCATTCATTTTCCATGCTTGATTGTCGCTCTTCGGAACAGCGTCCAGGGTTTCTGTCCAGTCTTTCAATCCCGAACGTACTGGTCGGATATACCGCATGAAAGTCAAATGAGCAGATGTCGATCTATAGCGAGGGTGGAGAGCGATTCCTTTCGAGACAAATTTCTCGGCCAGCGCAGCCCGCAATTCTGCCAATCCGGTGACCTCTGAAAAGACCAACGCACAGGCGCGCTCATCATATCGCAAGCTCGCTGATCGGAGACAAGGGGAAGAATGATGAGCCACCGGACACCACCCAGTGGTTAGAACCGAATTCAGAAGTTTTTCAACTGAGCGGCGATCAAACCCGGACGCCAACTCGAGCACGGTCAAATGAAGATCGCCAGGAGGATAGTAATACTGATCCGGTTCCCTGCTCTTGAGCTGGTCCTGAACGCTGACAATGTAAGCGACTAATTCAGCAGGCGGATACGACACAACATTTATCCCGTAGCGATGATCAGAACCCGGCGAACGAACTTCCGAGGCCAGAATGTCATCAACGAAGAACTCCGCTACGTTCATATCTATCCTCAGCGGCCCAACAGCTAAGCGTCAGCCTCCGACCACAACGGTTGTCAGTTTTTCAGCAGCATTGGCAGATACACCGCCTGCCCGTTTGCCACAAGCGTGGCGCTGCGAGTCAGCACGCCGAGCGAGACCGTGTCGATCTGAGCCACGTTCGTAATCGGGCGGGCGGTCGTTTCGGTGACAGAGGCCCGATAGGTGAGGGTGACGATCGAGGTGGCGCTGAAATTGCCCGACCAGCGTAG
>JACRBO010000658.1 GCA_016219235.1 Chloroflexota bacterium | reverse complement strand
TGATAATTCGCGCCGCGCGACGCAACCTGCGGACACCGGCCGAAGTGTCGGCGCTGCTCCAGTCGCTCCCGCAACGTTCCTCGCTTTTTCTTCGGGCAGAGTTTTTGGCTGACATCGTTGAACGCTTCAGGCAGGAATATCGTCTGTAAGCGCTGTTTCGCGCCTATTCGTTGACGCCATCATCGCTCTCTTCGCTTCTCCACAACGACCGCATTTCTTCGCTGGTCGCCAATAGGTCATCCAGCCTGCCCTCAGCCTCGATGCGGCCGTCCTTCAACACGATGATGTGATCGGCCTGGCGCAAGGCCGCGCGCCGATGCGTGATGACGAGACACGTGGGCCGATCGGTCGCAGCTGCCCGATCGGCGAAGAGGCGTTCCCATAGAATACGTTCGGTGTCCACATCCAACGCGCTCGATAGATCATCCAGCACCAGCAGATCTGCCTGGCGCACAAACATCCGCGCCGCCGCCGCGCGCTGCATTTGCCCGCCCGATAATCTCACGCCGCGCGGACCGACTAAGGTGTTGAGGCCATCCTCGAAATTAGCCACATCGTGATCCAACACCGCAGCATGGAGCGCCGCCCGCACCCGATCGTCATCGGCGGCGAGACCGAGCAAGATGTTGTCCTTCAAACTCTCGCTAAACAAGCGCGGCGTCTGCGGCGTGTAGGCGCTGTGCGGCGTCACGAAGAACGAAGCAGGATCATCAATGACATCATCGTTCCACCGAATCTCGCCGCTGTCTCTGGGCAGCAAGCCCAACAGCACGCGCACCAACGTGGACTTGCCCGAACCGATGCGGCCCGTGATGGCCGTAAACGAGCCGCGTTCCAATCGGAGGTGGATGTGTTCGATGCCGCGTCCCGTTTCGGGATGTCGATACGTGAGATCGATCACGTCCAGCGTTTGCAGGCGTTGACCATCAAGCGTGGGCGGATCGATCGGCGGGAGATGATCTAACAGGTGCAGCGTGTTCGGCTCGACGATGTGCTGCGGCGAAGCGCCCTGCATCAGCGTGTTCAATCGCTCGAAGGCCACCGTGCTCTGTTTGTAATTGGCTAAAAACATGCCGAAAAAGCGGGTGAAATCGGTGACGAAGTTGAGATAGTACACGAAGAGCGCGAAGTCGCCCACGGTGAACGTGCCGCTGTGCATGGCCTCTGCGCCTAACAGGAGAATGAGACCCGTGCCGAGGCTGACGGTGCTGGCCGAGATGGAATTGAGTCCTTCGGTAAACACCACGTCTTTCAACGCGGTGACGCGGCGCGCTTCATTGAGCTGCCGGAAGTGGGCGATGACATGATCCTCCGCGCCCGCGACCTTGATGGCCTGCGCGGCCTCGAACATTTCGCCCAGGCTGTCGCTGACGGCGGCGGCGGTCTCGCGGCTGGCGCGTCGATAGCGTTGAATGCGCCCGCTGGCCGCCTGGCTGATCGCCACCACGAAGGCCAGCGGCGCAAAGACCAGCAGCGCGATCTGCGCGTTGATGCTGAGCAGAATGCTCAACGCCAAGGTGCTGAACAGGATCATGCCGATCATGTCCAGTGTCCAGCTGATGCCGTCTTCCACCTGTTTGGCGTCGTCGCGGAAATAACTGATCGCGTCGCCGGGCGAGATGGGCAGCGCCTTCGCGCCGGGCAGATCGAGAATGCGCTTGAACAAATTGTGGCGCAGCAGATGGCTCATGTGGAAGCGATGCGGCGCATCGGCCATGAAGCCCGTGACAAAGAAAACGATGCGGGCTAAAGCGAACATCAACAGCATGACGACGATGCTCTCCACGCTCAGTGTCGCCGTAGCCTCGCCCGTCAGCGTATCGAAGTAGGCGCGCGAGATCAGGCCGGGGATCAGCGGGGCCAGATGAATCAGCGCCCACGTCACCGCATCGGCCATGTACAGCCAGAATCGATAGCGCACCATGCGCCAGAGATAGTGGTAGGTTTTCATAGTGATTTATGCCTCACCCCCGGCCCTCTCCTGAAATCGCATCCTGAGCGAAGCAACGCGAAGTCGAAGGACGATTTCAGAAGAGGGGAGGTGTCGCTCCCCTCTCCTATCGACTGCTTTTGTCGATAGGAGAGGGGCCGGGGGTGAGGCGTTACGCCAATACTTCTTCCAGTCCCGTTTGCAACAACTGATAAAACCGCGACTGCGGATCGTGCAGCAGCACTTCGCGTTCGCCTTCTTCGACGATGCGGCCGTCTTCAAGAATCAAGATGCGATCGGCGCGCAGCACGGTCTTCAAACGATGCGCGATGATGATGCCCGTGCGCGCGGTCAACAACCGATCGATCGCTGCTTCGATCAAGTGCTCCGTCGCCGGATCGAGCCGCGCGGATGCCTCGTCCATGATCACCAGACCGGGATCGCGCAGGAAGAGCCGCGCGCACGTCAACAACTGCGCCTCGCCCGCCGATAGACCCCGCCCGCCCGACGCGAGTTCGGTGTCCAGCCCGTCGGGCAGGGTAGAAATCCGCGGCCACAACCCCAGATCGATCAACTGCTCGCGCAATACATCATCGGGCACGTCCGGCTCGAAGAACGTCAGGTTGTCGCGCACGCTGGCGTGGAACAACTGCACATCCTGCGTGATCATGCCCACACGCTGCCGCAAGTTACTTTCGCGCACCGCTCGAACCGGCTTGTTTTCAAGGCAAATCTCGCCGTCTTGCACCTCGTACAGGCGCAAGAGCAGTCGCGCCAGCGTCGTCTTGCCGCTGCCCGTGCGACCTAAAACGCCCAGCACTTGCCCTGCCGGCAATTCAAACGAAACCTCTTTCAACACCGGCTCTGCTTCCGAGTAACTGAATGACACGCGATCGAATGTCACCGCTAACGGGCCGCGCGGCAGATCGATCGGTTGATCGGTCGGCGGAATCTTCGACTCGATGTCGAGCAGTTCGCGGATGCGGCCAATGCTGGCGCTGGCGCGCGACAGGTCTTCCAGTTGGCGCAGAATCTGCTCGATCGGCTGGCGGATCATCTCGGTGTAGAAGAAGATCAAATACACCGTGCCGATCGTGATCGCGCCCTGTCGATACAGCGTCGCGCCCAGCACAAAGGCCGCTGCCATGCCGATGGTGAACGTGGCGGTGATGCCCGACCACATGCCCGCACCGCCGATGACGCTGGCGCTGATCCACGGCTTGATCCAGTTGCGCAGCTGCGTGTAGTAGCGGTGCATCACGTAATCGACCGCGCCGCTCGATCGGATGTCTTCCGTTCCCGCGAGCCGTTCGCCCAGCGAGCCGTAATACTCGGCGGCCAGTTGGCGTACCTTGCGCCAGCGCGGCACGCCGATCCAGCGCAGACGCATCAGTACCAGCAGAGCGATCAACGCAAAGCCCGTCAGCGCCGCGCCGATGCGCCAGTCTTGCGCATACAGCACGATCAACACGCCGGCCAACAACAGCAGATTGCCCAGCACGCGAATGACAAACTGCGAGAAGAAATTGGAGAGGGCCGTCACATCGCCGTCGATGCGCTCGATCAATTCACCGGGCGTGCGGGTGTTGTGGAACGTCATATCGAGTTTGAGGCAGTGCCGGGCCACGTCGGCGCGCAGTTCGTTCGTCGCGTTCCAGCCGACGCTGCTGCCCGCGTACGTCGCGGCCACGGTGAGGGCGCGTTGAATCAAAGCGATGGCGATGAACGTCAGCGCAGCTGTCAGCAGGGATTGTGTCTCGCCGCCGGACACCGCCGTATCGATGAAGGTGCGCAGCACCAGCGGATTGACGATCTCCAGCCCGATGCTGAATAGCAACAACCCGGCCAGCAGCGCCATCATTCGACGCTGGGCTTGCAGGTAATTGCGCAGCAACCGCCAGTACTGGCGCAGGGGAATTTTCATCGACGCGGCCTCGGAGGCCGCATTGTACAACCGATGAGGAAAACGCGGTATAGAGTTGGCTTGCGGCAAACTCTTAGCTGATTTTAATGTGGGCTTTATCCAGTCGTAGAGAATTAGGAGTTGCCACAGCAACCCATTCAGGTACAATAACACCCATCAAATGACACCCGTACTTTTGGTGTCATTTTGTGTGAGTTCTCTGGAGGAACTGCATGATTGATGCGCAGAATTTATCGAAAGCGTATGGCGATGTTCAGGCGCTGGACGATGTGAGTTTTGAGGTGAAGGCGGGCGAGATTGTCGGCCTGCTCGGCCCCAACGGCGCGGGCAAGACTACGGCCATCAAAATCCTAACCGGCTTTTTGCAGCCCGATGAGGGTACGGTCACCATCGATGGGCTAGATGTGCTGACGCACACCCTGGAAGTTCAGGCCCGCATCGGCTACTTGCCGGAAAACGCGCCGCTCTATCCCGAACTGTCCGTGCAAAAGTATCTGATGATGATGGCTGATCTGCGGCAGATTCCGCAAGCCGATCGGATCGTGCGACTCTCCGAAGCGGTGCACGCCACCAGCATGACCGAGTACCTCACGCGCCCGATCGGCACACTCTCCAAAGGCTTGCGGCAGCGCGTGGGCCTGGCGCAAGCGATTCTGCATCAGCCGCGATTGTTGATCCTCGACGAGCCGACGGTCGGCCTGGACCCCACGCAGATCGTGGAGATTCGCCGCCTGATTCAACGGCTGTCGAAGAGCAGCACCGTTCTCTTCTCCACGCACATCTTGCCCGAAGTCGAAGCGTTGTGCGATCGGGTGTTGATCCTGATGAACGGGCAAGTGCGCGCCGATGCACGCCTGTCCGACCTCGAAGCCACGTCCGATGCGATCCTGGTGTTGCAAGACAAAGTGCGCCACATCGAGCCGACGCTGCTGCAAATCAAGGGCGTGCGCGATGTCGAAGCGATCCTGTCGCACGACGGGTTCCCGGCCTATCGCATCCTGGGCGCGGCCAAAGCCGATCTCACGCCCGCCGTGTACGCTCTCGCGCGTGACAACAACTGGCCGCTGCGCGAACTTCGCCGCGACGTCCGCACGCTGGAGACGGTGTTCAATCAACTGGCAACGACGGCGGCAGAAGAAGCCTGACAAGATGACACGGTGACAAGATGACGGGGTGATCTTTTGTCCTTGTCTACTTGTTTCCTTATTTCCTTTTCCCTTTGAAGACCATGAAACAACTACTCTCCATCACCCGCAAAGAACTTAACGCCTACTTTGGCTCGCCCATGGCGCTGATCTTTCTCGGCGCATTTCTGGCGGTGACACTGTTCACCTTCTTCTGGGTCGAGACCTTCTTCGCGCGCGGCATCGCCGATGTGCGCCCGTTGTTCCGCTGGATGCCGCTGCTGTTGATCTTCCTGGTGGCCGCGCTGACCATGCGCCAGTGGAGCGAGGAGCAGCGCTCTGGCACGTTGGAAATGCTGCTGACGCTGCCCGTGCGGCCCGCGCAATTGGTCGTCGGCAAATTCCTGGCCGTCATGACGATGGTTGCCGTGGCACTGGCGTTGACGCTGCCGCTGGCCTTGACCGTCTCCAACGTAGGCAACCTCGATTGGGGACCCGTCATCGGCGGCTATCTGGCCGCGCTGTTGCTGGCGGCCGCCTACGCCGCGATTGGCCTGTTCGTCTCAGCGCGCACCGATAATCAGATCGTCGCGTTGATCGTGACCGTGTTGATCGCGGGCGGCTTCTATCTGATCGGCACGGGCGGCTTCACCGACTTTGTCGGCGGCAACGTGGCCGATCTATTGCGCGCGATCGGCACGAGCAGCCGCTTCGAATCGATCGAGCGCGGCGTGATCGATCTGCGCGACCTGATCTATTATGGCGCGCTGACGGGCATCTTTCTGCTGCTCAACGCCATTGCCCTCGATCGCAAACGCTGGAGCATCGGCGAACGCACGCACGCTTACCGGCGCAGCCAGACGATCATGTCGTGGCTGGTGGCGGCGAATCTGGTGCTGGTCAATGTGTGGGTGTATCCGCTGGCCGGTTTACGCGTCGATCTGACTTCGCAGCAGGAATTCAGCCTGTCGCAGACCACGCGCGATCTGCTGGCGAACCTGCAAGAGCCGCTGGTCGTGCGCGCCTACCTGAGCGAGAAGACGCATCCCTTGCTGGCGCCGCTGGCGCCGCAGATTCGTGACATGCTCAAAGAATACTCCATTGCGTCGGGCGGCAAAGTCACGGCCGATGTGGTCGATCCAGCGAGCGATCCGGCTATCGAGCAAGAGGCGGCGCAGACCTACGGCATTCAGCCCACGCCGCTGCAAGTGTCGGGACGCTTTGAAGCCTCGGTCATCAACGCCTACTTTGATATTCTGGTGCGCTACGGCGATCAGAACGTCGTGCTGAATTTCCGCGACCTGATCGAGGTGACGTCCAATCGGGACGGCACGATCAACGTCCACCTGCGCAACTTCGAATACGATCTGACCCGCTCGATCAAGAAAGTGGTGTACGGCTTCCAGAGCGTCGACGCGATCTTCGCGTCAATGACGGAGCCGGTGAAGTTGCAGTTGATCACCACCCCGGCCACGCTGCCGGCCTCGTTGAAGACCGTGCCCGACACCATCAAGCAAGTGGCCGACGACGTTGCGAAACAGGCCGGCGGCAAATTCACGTTCGAGCTGGTCGATCCGGATGCGGCGGGCGCGAAGATCGATCGGCGCACGCTGCGCGACACGTTCAAACTTCAGCCCATTCCGGTGTCGCTGTTCTCC
>JACRBO010000657.1 GCA_016219235.1 Chloroflexota bacterium | reverse complement strand
CCATCGGATCGGCAAACTGCAAATCGCACTCGTGACAGGCATAGATCGGCGTGTCCTGGTAACTCCACGCTTTGACCGGCGAAACCGCTTGGCAGTTTGGGCAAGTGGGCATGCGACCTCTTACTCTGCTATGACGACCAGCGTGCCGTCGGGCGGCTGTTGCCGATCGGCAATCTCGACCAACCGATTAGTCGCCTCATAATCATCGGGCAGCAGATGCACCGTATATTGGCTGGCGATCAAGAACTCAATCAGCTGCGCAATCGAGACCCCAAACGCCGCCGCGTGCGACTGAACTGCTTCGAGCGCGATGAGATCAGGCCGATTATTTCCGATCAAGAGTTGCTGCGCGCCTTGCAACGCCAGCCATTCCGCCCCTTCGATATCCAGTTTCATGGCGCGAATCTTGCCGACCCGATTGGCGATCACGTACTCATCGAGCGTCATCGCCTGGCTAGTTACCGTGTCTGTCAGAAGACTGCTCGTCTGCCGCATCGATACCAGTCCGCTGTCGATCTCTTTGCCGACCCAGAGTTGAACTTGGCCGGGCACGTTCGAAACGGCGGCATTATTCAATGATACTTGCTTGAAGTTGTTTAGAGTCACATTGCGCTGCAAGCCTTTGAACGTGGTGGGATTCGGCTCAAAACTGTGGATGTGCCCCGTCGCGCCGACGCAGCTGGCCGCCAACAGCGTAAAGTAGCCGATGTTCGCGCCAATATCGATGAACGTGTCGCCCGCACGCAAGTACTGGCGGAACAAGGCCGACAATTGCGGCTCATAATATCCTTCACGGCTCAACTTGAACGGGATCGATTGATCGAGCCGCTTGGCGATCACAAAACCGGGTTGTTTGATCACACCCCGGCTGAAGAGACGTTTGCCGGGCGTGACCACCCAATGCCGCAACCAATTTTGCAAGGCGGGCGGCGTTTTCCCGTACCAATTCATCAGTCGCATCAACATTCAGCACCAACCATTTCAGGCTGCGCGGTACAACGCGACTAAGCGCTGCCGATAAGTGTCCCACGTTTGGGTCAACACCGCCGCACGGCCCGTCAGCCCCATCTGCCGGGCCTGCGCTGGGTTGGCGCGCAGTGTCTCCAACGCGATAACATAGCCCGTCACGTTGTCATACGGGATGATGAAACCGCTTTCGCCGTCACGCACCAGATCGGCTGCGCCGACGTGATCGGACACGACGACGGGCAGGCCGCAGGCCATCGCTTCAGTCACCACCAGACCAAAGCCATCTTCAACTGACGGCGCGACAAACGCGTGCGCCTGCTGTAAGGCCGCCACCTGATCGGGCACATAGCCCGTCAAATGCAAGCCGGGCAGATCGGCATAGTGCTCTAGCACCGGCTGGCTGTCGGGCATGACCTTGCCGACCACCCACAATTCTGCATCACGCCAGGCCAATCGCTGCCAGGCCTCGAACAAATACTGAATGCCTTTCCGCAGCATGATCTGGCCTAAAAACAACACGCGAAACGGACCTGATGGCGCAACCGCAGCCGGGTGAAACTGCTGGACATCAACGCCCAACGGCAACCGGACAATCTTCGCTGCGGGCAAACCGTGGTCGATCAACGTGCGCGTGCTGAATTGCGACTGAACTACAAGAGTGTCAGCGTGGATCAACTCCTGCTCGATCTGGCGAAGATGAGGCGTAGCGCGCAAGGCCTTCAAGCCCCAGTGCTGGCGCTCGCGATTAAGCAAAGCCAACACGGCGCGCGGATGAGCCGAGCCTAGGCCCAGGAAAGTCCGGCGGCCCTGCTGCTGCGCCGCGCGCAAGCTGGTCAGGCACATCCCCGTCCAACCACTGAAAATTGAGCCTGATCGCATCACTCGACTGGCCCAGTGATCGAATACCCAATTCTCAAGATAGCCCATCAACCATTCGGTTGGATCATACAGGCTCAAGCGTTTTTGCACGCGCCCGATCAAGCCCAGCTGCGAGATCAAAGCCCGCGGCAGCCGATCGGTCTTGCAGGAACTGACGATGACTTGCGATAGCAAGTTGGCGTGCTGCAAGCCCAACAGCATTTCCAACAGGCTGCTGCCCATGCCACCGCCGCCTAAGCGCACATTGGCGGAGTATATGATCGAAGCCTGCGGTCGGGTTTGATTCATCGTGATTGAGACTGATCTCAATTAGCTTGATCGTTGGTACAATCGATCGGGCGATTACAAGCTAAATCCAGCCTGACTCGCATCGTTGTAAAACATCTTGACCGTGTCCAGTGAAAAGTCACCCAGGTCTTTGCCGACCAGCGCGAGTTTCTTGAGAACGTCATTCGTGACCGTGATGATGTGACAGCCAATCGCGTCGGCCTGGAAGATGTTGAGCAATTCGCGCGGACTGGCCCAGATCAATTCGGTGTTGGGCGCCACTTTGAGCAATTCAACGGCGGCGGCCATCAATGGCACTGGATCATAACCAGTATCGGCAATGCGCCCGGCAAACACCGACACGTAACAGGGAGCCCCGCCCTGCACCGCCGCGACGACTTCGCGCACCTGCTCCAGTGTCATCATGGCCGTGACATTCAATTTAACACCGGCGTGCGACAGGCGATGGATGAGATCGTAAGCCGGTTCGCGGCGCGTGTTGGTCACGGGGATCTTCACGCTGACATTGTTACCCCACGCTGCAATGAGCTGTGCCTGCCGTTCCATATCCGCGAATTCATCCGAGAAAACTTCAAAGGAAATGGGCCGATCGGGCATGGCTTGCACGATGTCCTGGGCAAAGGCCGCATAATCGCTGATGCCCGCCTTGCGCATCAATGTGGGGTTGGTTGTAAAGCCTTTGATGTATGGTCGAGCGTACATTTCCAGCATCCCGGCTTTATCCGCGCCATCGGCAAAGATCTTAACGGTCAACTCGGTGATGGTCTTCATGGCAGTCCTCACTTCAATGGCAGTGCGTTCACGCATCAGTGTCCAGCGGGCTGTAGAATCCAATCGGCGGCGGCGAGCAACGAAGTGACTTTGATAAACGGCTCGACGGGTGCGCGTTCGGCATAACCGTAATCGACGAACAATGTTGTGCACCCGGCGCGTTGACCCGCTTCAACATCGCGCCAGCGATCGCCGATCATGAAACTAGCCGACAAATCTAAATCATGCTCACGCGCCGCAGCCAATAGCAAGCCCGGCTTCGGCTTGCGGCAGTCACAGCGATCGGCGTCGTCGTGATAGCACACCCGAAATTCATCCAGCGGCAATTGCGCCTGCAACACCGCATGCAAATTCTCGACCTCGGCTTGCGTTTGCGTGCCGCGCGCCACATCGGGTTGATTGGTGACGACGATCAGCCAAAAGCCCGCCGCTCTCAGGCGCGTTAACGCGCTCGACACGCCGGGCAGGATTTCCAACTCGGCCGGATGAGATGGCGGATAAGGCTTGCCGTCACGTACCACGGCCCGATTGATCACACCATCCCGATCGAGAAACACGGCCCGTCCAGTCACTTGGTCGATTCCCACTTGGTGGCGGCGGCCTTCAACGCCGGATGCGACACCAGCAAATGCCACACCACGGCTTGAAACGCTTCGGAATGCGGCGTGATGTTTTCAGGGTTAACCACTGGAATGATGACGCACGCATCAGCGACTTGCGCGGTGTAGCCACCGTCGCGCCCCACCACGCCGATCACTTGCGCGCCGACTTCTCTGGCATATTGCAAAGCGGTGACCAGGTTAGGACTGACGTTCTTCTCCAGATTGCCGCCGCCTACGGAGAAGACAAACACCATGTCAGTCGCTTTGAGTTGACTGATCTTCAGCCAGCCGACAAAGACACTGGCCCAGCCTTCATCGTTGGTGCGCGCGGTCAATTCAGAGACATTGTCCGTCGGCGCATACGCTTCGATGCCCGCGATCTTGCGGAAGTCATTCACCGCGTGCGAACAGTTGGCCGCGCTGCCGCCAACGCCCAGGAAGAACAGGCGGCCGCCGCGCGCGCGCAGCTCAACCAGCAGTTTGACCATGCGCTCGATCGCGTCTACTCCCAATTGCTGAATGATGCGTCCCGCTTCTGCCAGATGCTGTTGAGTGTACGTCATGCTTCGTCCTTGTGTTGTAACAGATATTCGCGCGTTTCAGCCAGGCCGGTTACCGAACCGATTTCATAAAAACGCTGCGAGACTTCAAGGCCAGACAGTTGATCAAGTTTCAGCAAGTCCTGATAGATCGTCGCTAGATCGAGCGGTTGATCGATCGGATACGGCTCAAACGCGCGCGCTTGAATCACACCCAGGCCATAATCGATGTGGCGCATCTCGGGTATGCGTTGCCGCTTATCGTAACGCACAATGCGCCCATCTTGAAACAAAACATTGCTACGATCCCACGCATCGTCGTTGCGGACGACGGTCATCAAGCCCAATTTGCCTTCGGCACGAAACGCCTGCTCAATCGCAGCGTAGTCGCATTCCAAATACGAGTCGCCATACAGCACAAAGAAAGCCTCACCCAGCACTGGCCGAGCCTGGTGCAGCGCGCCGCCCGTGCCCAGCAAGCGCGGCCCGTCGAACGAATAGTCAATCGACACACCCCACTGCGAACCGTCGCCCAATTCGGCCTGCAGCATCTCGCCCAGATAACCCACGCAAAACACAATGCGCGT
>JACRBO010000666.1 GCA_016219235.1 Chloroflexota bacterium | reverse complement strand
CCTTGAAAGCGACCTGTTTAACGCCGGTATCCGCCCCGCCATGAATGTGGGAATCTCGGTGTCGCGCGTGGGCGGCGATGCCCAGACGAAAGCGATGAAGCAAGTAGCAGGCCGCCTGAAAGGCGACATGGCACAGTATCGCGACCTCGCGGCCTTCGCGGCTTTTGGTTCCGACCTCGACGCGACGACGCGCCGCCAACTGGAACGCGGGCAGCGCCTGACCGAAATTTTGAAGCAGCCGCAGTATGCGCCGGTGCCGCTGGCGAACCAGGTCGTGACGATCTTCGCCGCGACCAATGGGTATGCTGATGCTGTCCCGGTAGGTCGTATGAAGGATTGGGAAGTCGCGCTGACCAAGTTCATGAACACGCAGTACCCGGCCATCCTCGACACGATCAGCGCCGACAAGCGCATCAGCGACGAGACGCTGCCGAAGTTGAAAGCGGCGTGCGAAGAATTCAAGAAGGCGTGGAGTTAGTCGAGCAGTCATGTAGTCGATTAGTCTCATCGTCGATGTTGTACCGGCTACGAGACTATTTGACTATCCGACTACAAGACTATCGGACTACAGGACTAATCTATGCCTACTGTACGAGAAATCGAACGCCGAATCCGCAGCGTCAAAAACATCGGGCAAGTCACGCGCGCGCTGGAAGCCGTGTCGGCCTCCAAGGTGCGCAAGGCGCAGACCGCGGTGACCAATACGCGGCCCTACGCGCATGAAGCGTGGCGCGTGCTGACCGATCTATCGAAGCAGGCCGGCGCGGGCGCGAACTTGCATCCGTTGTTGACCGAACGGCCTGTCAAAGCGATCGATCTGATCGTCATCAGCAGCGATCGCGGCCTGTGCGGCGCGTTCAACTACAACGTCATCCGCGTCGCGCTGGAATTTGTCCGTAAGCAGAAAGTGCCTGTCAACATCGTCAGCGTCGGACGCAAGGGGCGCGAACTGCTGTTCCGATCGGGGCAGAAGATCATCGCCGAATTCAGCAACCTGCCCGCCACACCGTCGATTTTGGACGTCAGCCCGATCGGCCGCACCACCGTCGAGGATTTTCTCGTCGGCCGCGCCGATGCGGTCTTCATCGCGTACACCGACTTCGTGAACACGCTCAGCCAGAAGGCGCGGGTTCGCCCGTTACTGCCGCTGGGTCTGGGCGCGCAGGAAGACCAGATCGCGCACGGCGCCGTCGGCGAAGTGGAAACAACGCGCCAGGCGCGCTTTGAGTATCTGTACGAACCCAGCATCAAAACGATTCTGGATACGCTGGTGCCGCGCTTCACCGAGTTGCAGGTGTATCAGGCGATTTTGGAATCGATCGCCAGCGAGCACAGCGCCCGCATGGTGGCGATGCGCAATGCCACCGACAACGCCAAGGTGCTGGTCGATACGCTGACGCTGATCCGCAACAAGGCGCGCCAATCGGCGATCACGAGCGAACTGCTCGACATCGCGGGCGGCGCGGAAGCGTTGAAGCAGGGCCGATAGTGTTTGAAGTTAAGGAGCAGCACCATGTATGCCGTGGAATTTCAGGCCAAAGTCAAAAACGGAACGATTGAGATTCCGGCGCAGTATCGGGATCGGCTCAAGCAGATAGTTAGAGTCATCGTGCTGGCCGAGGCGAACGAGAGGCCCAGCAATTTGATCGATCAATTGCTGGAGACGCCGTTGCACGTCAAAGACTTCAAGCCATTCTCGCGGGATGAAATCTATGCCCGAAGTTGAGGAAGCCAATCGGTGTTTTGTCGATACCAACATTTGGCTTTATGCCTTCATCGAATCGGGCGACGCTGTGCAGCGTCAGATCGCTAAGGATACCGTCACTGACTTTGACTCCGGAATATTGCTGACTGCATCGGAATTACGCGAGAAATATAGTTTTTCGTTTTGGGACAGCATTATCATCGCCAGCGCGTTGCGCGCCGGCTGTACAACGCTTTATACTCAGGACATGCAGAACGGATTGAAGGTCGATGGGCAGCTGACCATTGTGGATCCGTTCGCATGACGATCCGCATTACTCGTCACTCGTTACTCACACTTGCCCTGGCGGGCAGTGCCAGGGTCACTCGTCACATCGCGGAGGATGTCAATGCCACAGGAAGGTAAAGTCGTACAGGTGCTGGGCGGCGTCGTCGACGTCGAGTTTCCGGCGGAGCATATCCCCAACATTTACGATGCGCTCGAAATCGGGCGCTCCGGCCAACTGCCGCTGGTGCTGGAAGTGCAGCAGCAGCTCGGCAATCAGCGCGTGCGCTGCATCGCGATGGATGCGACCGACGGCTTGAGCCGCTTCGTGCCGGTGCACAACACCGGCGCGCCCATCAGCGTCCCGGTCGGTCCGCAGACGTTGGGCCGCATCTTCAATGCCCTGGGCCACGCCGTCGATAACAGGGCCGAAGTCACGACCAGCCTCAAATCGCCGATCCATCGTCTGGCCCCGACCTTCGATGAGCAGGCGACTCGCAGCGAGGTGTTCGAGACCGGCATCAAGGTCATCGACCTGATCGCGCCGTTCACCAAAGGCGGCAAGACGGGCGTGTTCGGCGGCGCAGGCGTGGGTAAGACCGTCATCATCACCGAACTCATCCGCTCGATCGCGGCGGAGCACGGCGGCTATTCCGTGTTTGCGGGCGTGGGCGAGCGCACGCGCGAAGGCACGGCGCTGTACGGCGAAATGACCGAGGCGGGCGTCATGGACAAGACCGTGATGGTCTTCGGGCAGATGAACGAACCATCGGGTGTGCGCTTGCGCGTGGCCTTGTCCGGTCTGACCATGGCTGAATATTTCCGCGATGAGGGCCGCGACGTGTTGTTGTTCATCGACAACATCTTCCGCTTCTCGATGAGCGGCTCGGAAGTGTCCGCCCTGCTGGGGCGCTTGCCCAGCGCGGTGGGTTATCAGCCCACGCTGTCCAACGAAATGGGCGAATTGCAAGAGCGCATCACGTCCACCAAGAAAGGCTCGATCACGTCGATGCAGGCCGTGTACGTGCCCGCCGACGACTATTCCGATCCGGCCCCGGTGGCGACCTTCGCCCACCTCGACGCTACGATCGCTCTCGATCGTGCAAT
>JACRBO010000662.1 GCA_016219235.1 Chloroflexota bacterium | reverse complement strand
TGGCCGCCGTCACGCCCCCCGTGACCAGCAGTGTCAAGACTGTGGCCGCGATTTTCCAGTAAGTCGCTTCGCGCGCCGACAATGGTTTCACGGCTTGATCAGATGCAGGTTTGACCGCGAGCCTGGTCGCTTTGGCCGCCGGCTTAGCCGCCGCTTCAGCTGCGGCGGAACTGGCCGGCACCTGCTTCGATATCCACCGCAACACCAGCGCCAGCACGATCGCCATGGTCACAGGCGCGCCCACCGTCGTCATCACGATGAAGATCGTCAGGAACGACTGTAAAGGATCAGAGGCACTGGCCGGCAGCGGCGGCACGACTTGTTGGCCGGGTTGCGTCAACTGCGGCAGCAGATAATACATGAGGCCCGCCGCCGCGCCCAGCATGAACAGCAAACCCACTACATCAATCCATCGCCTGCGAAGTGTGCGCATACTCCCCCCAGTTGCGTCGCGGCGCGATCAGTGCTTCGCGGCGCGATAGTCGTCGCGAATCCAACCGAACAAACCGGCCGCCATGATCAAGAAACCGATCACCAGCACGATCGGGATGTTAAAATCCGGCGTGATCGAAATCGCAATGTTGCGCAGCACTACGCCGAAGCAGATCACCATCAGGCCGATCGACATGATCAACGGGCGGATGCTGGGCGGCGGCAAATGGACGCCGGGCGGCAGCACCTCGCGCGGTTTGGCGGGCCGCGGCGGCAGCGCGCCGATGGCGGCGGGCGGTGTGCCCCGGCTGATCAGCCAGATGACGAAGCCCGCACCCGCGCCCAGCACCAGCGGCCCCAGCACCGCAATGGACAGGACGATCAGCGCGGCGGTATTTTCGGCAGACGGCGCGGGCGGCTGTGCCGCCTGCAATACGCCCGGTACCAGCGCCACACCGGCCAGCCAGCTGCTGTGCGACATTCGACGAGACCACGCAAGCAAGTGTTTCGACATAGTATCCTTGTCCGTGCCAATGAAGTTAGCGGCCCGCGGTAAAGATCACGCCCAGCGCGATCGACAGCGCGACCATGAAAAAGAAGAACGCGATCAAGACCACAGCCAATCGGTTGTTGCGGTGCGCCAGATTGCTCATGTGTGCTCCAAATTGACTCGGGCCGCCGAAGATGAATCTTCGGGCTACGCCACAACGCCGGATAAATCCGGCTCAACCCGATTCATCGGGTGCTGCTCCGTAGCCCGGCGATTTTATCGCCGGGCGATCGAGCCATTAAAAGACAACGATCTTATCGATCACCATCGCCAGAAACAGCAGCGCCAGATACGACTGCGAATACTTGTATAGGCGACGGGCCAGCGCCTTGTCGGTCTCCGGCAGCCGCGCCAGTTTGATCGCGCGCCACAGGAACACGCCGTTCAACACCAGCGCCGCGACGAAGTAAATCCAGCCCATCATTTGCAGCGCGAAGATCACCAGCGTAATCGCCACCAGTTGCAGCGTGTACAACACGATCTGCCGCCGCGTCTCGCGCTCGCCCACCACCACCGGCAGCATCGGCACGCCCGCCCGCTCATAATCGCTGCGAATGATCAGCGCCAGCGCCCAGGTGTGCGGCGGCGACCAGTAAAAGATGATCAGGAACATGAACAGCGCCAGCGCATCGATCTGGCCCGTTACCGCCGCGTAACCCACCATCGGCGGAATCGCGCCGGCCACGCCGCCGATCACGACGTTGTGCATCGTGCTGCGCTTCAAATAGCCGGTATAAATGAACACGTAGTACAGCAATCCGATCGTCGCCAGGATCGCCGCCAGCAAATTCACGCCCAGCGCCAGCACCACAAACGAGGCCACGCCTGTGATCAGGCCAAAGGCCAGCGCGTGATCGGCGTCGATGCGGCCCGTCGACGTGGGCCGGTTCTTCGTGCGATTCATGATCACGTCGATGTCACGATCGATGTAGCAATTGATCGCGTTCGCGCTCGACGCGGACAGCGCCCCACCCACCAGCGTAAACACTACCAGCGGCAGCGCGGGCAAACCGCGCTGCGCGATCAACATCGCGGCGAAGGTCGTGACTAACAACAGCACGATGATCCACGGTTTGGTCAGGCGGACATACGCGCCAATCGTCGATTTCAACGACAGCGCCGGTTTCGGCGCGGCCCGATCGGCTGGTGCTTCGCTCTCGATGGTTTGAGCTTGACCGACGCGCGCAGCCAGCACCACCATCACCACTGTAGCCGTCCACACTGCCGCCGCCATCGCCAGATGCGCGCCGCGCAATACCAGATGAATCCGGGACAAGACCACTGTGCCGCCGATGACGGCCTGCACGCTGAAGAAACTCAGCGCCAGCCCGGCCGCCACCCAGACCGCGTGGAATTGATCGCGCAACCGCCATGCCAGCACAGTCGTATACGTCAAAATCGCGCCCGTGATCAATGCGACCAATCGATGGAACCACTGAATGTAGGTGCCCACTTCTGTGCTATTCGGAATCAGCGCGCCGCGGCACAACGGCCAATCGAACAGGCAGCCCAGCGCCGAGTTGGTCGCCGTCACGATCGCGCCCACAAACAACAACGCGATCACGGCCGCCAGGCTGATCAACACCCACTTCACCAGCCGCCGCCGCTCGTCGGTCGCCACGACCCGATCGGGTTTGAGGCGAACCGCCACGGCCACCATCGTCGCGCAGGCCAGCATCGTCAGCGCCGCGAAGAAGTGCGCCACCACCGTGATCGGATGATTCTTCAAGATCACCGTGATCGCGCCCAGCACCACCTGCACGCCGATGACGCCGAGGCCCCACAGCGCGGGCTGCACGATCCACTTTTCACGCCGATAGGCCCGCCACGCCGTCCACGCGATCAGGCCGACCAGAATCGTCACCACACCCGCGACGTAGCGATGCGCCATCTCGATGACGGCCTCCGTCGAGGCGGGCGGCAGCGGCTGGCCGTAGCACAACGGCCAATCGGGGCAGCCCAGGCCGGAACCCGTCACGCGCACCACGCCGCCCAGCACCACCAACGCATACGTCAAGAGCGCCGTAAACAGCGTCAGTTTACGGAAGCGTGACAGCGGCTTGAAATAATCGAGCGCGTTGACAATTTTTGAAAGCATCATCCACCACTACACTGTCAGGCTCAGTAGATCACCGATTGCCAGCAGAGGCGGCTCCCACGCCGCCAGGGATACGCGGGCGTGGGAGCCCGCTCTGCTCTAAACTGTGATCTACTGAGACTACCAGACTACGCGACTATCGGACTACGACTTCTTCTCAGCCGCCAACTTGGCCGCAATGCGCGCATCACGCACGGGGCGCTCACTGTACACGGGCAGCACCGTCTCGAAGTTGTACGACGGCGGCGGCGAGGACGTGGCCCACTCCAGCGTGTTGGCCTGCCACGGATCATCGCCCGCCGCGACCTTCTTCTTCGCGCTGACGGACACGTTGATCATGAAGACCAGCACTGACGCGGCGATCAGGAAGGCCCCGATCGTCGCCAGCAGATTCATCGGTCCCCAGCCGCGCGTCGGCGCGTAATCGACGATGCGGCGCGGCATCCCTTCCAGTCCCAGCACGTGCATGGGAAAGAAGGTGATGTTGAAGCCCAGCAGCATCAGCCAGAAATTCCACTTGCCAATCTTCTCGCTCAGCCGCCAGCCGGTGACTTTGGGCCACCAGTAGTAGAAGCCCGCAAAGATGCCAAAGACGCTGCCGCCAAACAACACGTAATGCAGGTGCGCCACGATAAAGTAACTGTCCTGCACCTGATAGTCGATGGGCACCACGGCGTTGAACACACCGCTGATGCCGCCGATGACGAACATGCTGAGGAAGCCAAACGTAAACAGCAGCGGCGTATCAAAGCGCAGCCGCCCGCCCCACAACGTCGCCAACCAGTTGAAAATCTTCACGCCCGTCGGCACGGCGATCGTCATCGTGGCGGCCATGAAAAACGTCTTCAACACCGGGCTGAGGCCGGTCGTGAACATGTGGTGCGCCCACACCAGAAAGCCCAGCAGACCGATCGCGGCGGTCGAATACGCAATCGCTTTGTAGCCGAAGATCGGCTTGCGCGAAAAGACCGGCAGCACTTCCGAGACGATACCCATCGCGGGCAAGACCATGATGTACACCGCCGGATGCGAGTAGAACCAGAACATATGCTGCCACATCGCCGGATCGGAACCAGTGCCGCTAAAGAACGACGTGCCAAAGTTACGATCGAGCAGCAGCATGATCAGCGCGCCCGCCAGCACCGGCGTCGACGCCAGGATCATCATCGACATCGTCAGGATCGACCAATCGAACAGCGGGATGCGCGTCATGGTCATGCCCGGCGTGCGCATATTCATGATCGTCACGATGAAGTTGACCGCGCCCAGCGTGGACGACGTGCCAATCAGCAGCAGGCCCAGAATCCAGAGATCCGTGCCGGGGGTCTTGGAAAATACGCTGTTCGCCAGCGGGCTGTAGCCCGTCCAGCCGGCCTCCGGCGCGCCCACGGCCAGGCTGCTGTACATCACCAGGCCGCCCGCCATCGCCATCCAGAAACTCAACGCGTTGATGCGCGGAAAAGCCATATCGCGCGCGCCGATGTGCAGCGGCACGAAATAGTTGCCAAAGCCGGCAAACATCGGCACGATGAACAGGAAGATCATCGTGGTGCCGTGCATCGAGAACATCTGATTGTACGTGGCGGCGTCGACGACCTGCGCGCCGGGCTGCGCCAGTTCCAATCGGATGACCAACGCCATCAGGCCGCCGAGGACGAAGAAGACAAACGAGGCCGCGATGTACATGATGCCGATCTTCTTGTGATCGACCGTCGTCAGCCACTCCATCAACGCGGACTGCGATTTGTAGGTGGTGCGGGGCAGTGGTGTATCAATGGTTGCCATGTTATCCTCGCCGCTGGCGCGTCATGCCGGTTTGCGCCTTACGCAATACTCGTTACTCGTTACTCGTTACGTCTCACTTCAACGACATCATGTAAGCCGTCAGCGCGTCGACGTCGGCGTCACTCAAGTTCAGGTTG
>JACRBO010000661.1 GCA_016219235.1 Chloroflexota bacterium | reverse complement strand
GCGCTGAAGATCACCTCGCTGCCGGGCCAGGGCACGCGCGTTCGCACGAGCGTGCCGGACAGTCAACAATTCTCAATTTGAGGTCTGCAAACAATGCTGGCAGCCGAGCGGGCTCCGTGCGCAGCCCCCGCGGACCCGGCGGCGTGTCCCACAGGGAGGTTTCGCACGGAGCCGCCTCTGCTGTCAAAATGAGACTTGCTGCCGGATAGCGCAGCGACGTAGTGCTCCAGTGAAGTGATTTCAATGGGTCGCCGTCGCATGGCGGCAAAGGTTATTCATGAAAACGACAGATGCTCCGCTCACAATATTGATCGCCGACGATCACGCCATCGTGCGCGAGGGCCTGACCAGCGTCATCAGCCGCCAGGCCGATATGCGCGTCGTGGGGCAGGCAACCAATGGACAGGAAGCGATTACGCTGGCGCAGACGCTGCAGCCCGATGTGATTCTGCTGGACTTGATGATGCCGGTCAAGGACGGGCTGGAAGCGATTCGCGCGATCAGGGCGGCCAATGATCGCGCTCGCATTCTGGTGTTGACCAGCTTCGCGAATGACAGCCGCGTCTTTCCGGCGATCAAGTCCGGCGCGCTGGGCTATCTGCTCAAGGACGCCACGCACGATCAGTTGTTGCAGGCGATCCGGGATGTGGCGCAGGGGCGCGCGTCCTTGCATCCGGCGATCGCGCTGAAAGTCATGCGCGAGATCGACAAGCCCGCGCCCGATCTGCCGCCCACCCCCGATCCGCTGACGGCCCGTGAGATGGATACGCTGCGGCTGATCGCGCGCGGGTTGACCAATCAAGAGATCGCCGAAGAACTGAATCTGCACGAGCGCACGGTGGTCAAGTACGTGACTAACATCTTTGAGAAACTGCACCTGGCCAATCGGACACAGGCGGCGTTGTATGCTTTGAGACAAGGTATTGCGGACTTGTAACCCGCAACACGTGAGTGCGTAAGCAGTGCGATCGGCTGAACTTTGTTGTCAGATTTTGCCGGTATGTTCCAAAGTTATTGCTACATTTGCCTGTCTGTGCCCTGATTCAACATACCGGTGAGCCTCGGCCGCCTCTTCCAGTGGGTAGCATCGGTCGATGATGGCTGTGATCTTTCCTGCTTCAACCAGTTCTTTGACGGTCAGCAAATCTGCGAGGTTGCCCGGCGCCATCGCACAGATGACTTTCTGGTTGCCGTTCCGGGAAGTCCACGCCATCTGAAGCAGTTGCTTCAACTTGAAGCTGGCATATAGCAAGATGCCGCCGGGCTTGAGGACACTTTTACAGCGCGCCAATGAACTCTTGCCCAGGATGTCGAAAATCACATCGTAGGTCTCCCCGTTTTGGGTAAAGTCCTCTTGCGTGTAATCGATGACGTGATCCGCGCCCAGATCTTTCACGAATTCCAAGCGGGGCGTGCCGCACACCCCGGTCACTTCTGCTCCAAAGTGTTTGGCCAGCTGCACCGCCGCTGAACCGATCCCGCCGCTCGCGCCGTTGATCAATACCTTTTGCCCCGGCCGGATGTTGGCTTTGCGCAGCAAGCTCAGCGCATAGACCGCCCCATAAGGAATGGTGGCGGCTTCTTCATAGGTCAGGTTGGCCGGTTTGATGGCCACCGTCGCGTCTTCAGGCATACAGACATATTCGGCATACGCGCCCATGTTCTCACCGCGGTAGCCAAAGACCGGGTCGCCTGTCTTGAAGCGTGTGACTGCTGAGCCGACGGCTTCAACTTCCCCGGCCAACTCACTGCCCAGGATAGGCTTCCTCGGCTGGCTGAACCCAAACGCCAGGCGCGCGGGCAGCCAGAAGAAGAACGGCATGTTGAACTTGCGCGGCGAGATCGCCTTGAAATTCCGCGCCAGCAGATCGCCAAAGTTGACGGTGGTGGCGTGGACACGAATCAGCACTTCATTGTCCTTCGGCGCAGGCTTCGGCACTTCGGTAAGGTGCAACACATCAGGCGTTCCGTATTCGGTGTACACAATGGCTTTCATGAAGATTCCTCTCTTTCAATTTGCAACGGCGTGTGCTAACGCCGAGGGTGTGCAGCCGCCGACGATAGCCGGCGCTTCCTGGATCAACGCATCGTTCTTCAGTGCCTCGACCATGAATAAGGCATAGTCCACGCGGCGCGTGATGTTGCTGGCGAGGATAGGATCGCCCACGTGGCGACTCCACGCTGGTAAGCCCTGGCTTTCGCCTTCTTCCAGATCGCTGCCGCGCACGACCGTCCAGCGCGTGTTGCTGGCAAAGATTCGCCGGCACGCTTCCACCTGATCGTCAATGTCGATGAGGTGCGTCAGCCGGCTGACCCAGCGGGCGATCGTCTCATCTCTCTTCAGGGACGGCGGGTACACGTCCTGTCCGTCATACGTGATGTGCCAGCCGCAAGAGAAGATCAACCGCGCGTTCGGGTTGGCGTAGTCGAGCACTGCTTGAGCCGTTCCCGACGAGTAGTGGCGATTGCCCCACGGAACTAACACGGTGAGCACTCCATCACACCCTGTGACCGCCTGCTGGATCACTGCGCGGTCGTTCGTCGAGCCGGGCATGATTGTGATGCGCCCTTTGAACGTGTCGAGCTTGCTGGCACTTTTTTCGCGGCACACGCCCACTACCTCGTAGCCTCGGTCCAGTGCGTGCTGCACCATATACTGACCGAGTTTTCCCGACGCCCCGACGATGCAAACTTTCATTGCAGACATCGCTCACCTCCAGTGATTGCTAGCGTGTTGCGAACACAGCCGGTTTCTGTACGACCGCGCGAGTGCGGCGGCGCAGCATGACGATCCCCACCCACACCGACCACACGATCAGGCCCGGCCCAAAAATCATGATCATGGTTTCGGCCAAAGCCGGGATCAGCGTAAGGCTGCCGGCGATGCCGAGCACCACGCCGAGGTAATTCACTGCCCGGTTCAGCCCGCCCGTCCGCAAGGCGGCAACACTGAGCAGCAAGACCCACAAGCTGCCGACCAGCTCGTTCCCGCTCACGATACCGTTTTCCACGGCCTCCAGCGCCGTCCACGCCGTCGCCGCTTGCGCCGGATCGTTGCCGTAGAGGGCCGCGACTACGCCAACGTTACGAAGCATGAGATTGCCGCTGGCAATGATCAGCCCCGCCCAGATCAACCCGAAAATCGTGGCCGTTTGCATCAACGCTGGTGAGCCGGTCTTCAGCCGCTCGTAGAGCGCTAACACCATGATGACCAGCGTGCCGGCGGATCCCCAATAGCTGATCAGATTCCACACATACATGAGGGTCTGATTGTCGGCCACAAACTTCAGGTACTGGTCGGGCGCGGCATCCAGCAGCGGAAAGATCAAGGTGAAGCCCAGCACCATGCCCACCACATACGCCGCGGCGTGACCCAGGGCGGCAGCGCCGCCCCACTTCTGCAAGTTATTCATGTTCCTGCTCCTTTTTGAAGGCTATTGATCAGCTTCAGGCTGACCGGGTTCAACGCGATTGACTGAGACCAATGGCAGGCCTAAATCGCGCACTCTTTTGAGCAAGCCATGCAGCGCGGCTTGATCGACCACCGGGCCGGTGAGGAGCGTCTCTCCATTCTCGGCCAGCGTGATAGTCATCCTCTCAAACCGATTGGCCCACCGCGCTTCAAGGTGTCCCTTGAGGCGGATTTCGTAGCGTTCAGGCCCGTCGTGATCCTCAGTGGCTGCGTGTGCGTCATTCATGCTCTGCCTCTTCGACCACAGGATACAAGTTAATGGGGTGAGGCGTCATCACATCATGTGGTGATTGAGGTGGTGATTTAGTCAGCCTCACCCCCCGGCCCCCTCTCCTGAAATCAGACAAACGATTTCAGGAGAGGGGGAGCGGCCACTCCCCTCTCCTGATGACACGTTTTTGTCATCAGGAGAGGGGCCGGGGGTGAGGCAGACCGCGAGGAAAACAAAAAGCCCCGGCAGTGCCAGGGCTTGATGGTGTTTGCAAGTTCGTTACAACAGATCGAGTTCTTCGGCGCGGCGGATGGCTGCCCGGCGGCCGCTCACGCCGAGTTTGCCGTAGATGTTTTTGGTGTGGGTGCGCACCGTATTCAGCGACACGCTGAGTTTGCGGGCGATGTCCGGGCCGCTCAATTCAGTGCCGAGCAACTTCAACACTTCAAGTTCGCGCTCGCTCAACGGCTCCACCATTGCTGATTGTTGATTTCTAATTTCTGATTGCAGCAGCGCCGTTGGCGTAAAGTCAGTCAGGAGTTTATCCGCGTAACCGATTAGCTTACGATCTTGGGCGCGCTTTCGCTTTTCAATCAGCACTCTATAATCCGCCATCAGCAATTGCATCGGCTCGCCTTCGTCTGCAAACATTTGGACGAAGCCTTCCGGTTCAGCCAGCGTCAACGCGCGTTCCAGAGAAGCGAGGGCCAGAGAAGTATTGCCCGCTATCTGATGGGTGAGCATGGGCTTGCAACGGAATATTTTAACACCTTTTAAAAACCGGGTCATCTGAAATGAGCGTCAGTGGCGGCTTGGGGCCGGGTAACGGGAAACGCGGCCTCAACCCTTGGC